>JAHQVU010000027.1 GCA_019634145.1 Micavibrio sp.
GATAACTTTGGTCGGGCGCGAAGAGGACATTCTGGCCGCTCAAAAAGATTTTTCGGCTCACTATTACACCAAAGATATGGATGTCATAGAATATAATGACGACCTATTCAATGTTCAGAACTGCCAGCCAAAAGCCGCACCCTCACCAGACAAAACGCACCAAACCATCAGCCTAGTGCGTTTCATGAATTCTGTTATAAAGACTGTTATAAAGACTGCGATTAATCGTCGCGCTGTGTGCGCTCCAAGCGCTCGTGACGCTCTTGCGCCTCGATTGACAAAGTCGCAATCGGACGTGCTTTCAATCGAGCAATTGAGATCGGCTCACCGGTCTCTTCGCAAAAACCATATTCTCCATCATCAATGGTTTCCAAAGCGGAATTGATCTTCTTCACCAATTTACGCTCGCGGTCGCGGGTGCGAAGTTCCAACGCATGATCGGTTTCTTCGGAAGCACGATCGGTTAGGTCAGGCTTTTGCAAGTCAGTCCCTTGTAGCGTTTTGGCAATGGTGTCTTGCGATTCACGCAAAAGCTCCGCACGCCACCTCATCAAGGACTGACGGAAATATTCAAGCATGACAGGGTTCATGAATTCGCCCTTGTCGTTTTCCGGATCGTAATCGGGGGGTAGATTTACACTGCTGGGTGATGCCATTTCTTTAAATCCCTTATATCACTCAATGTTTCAGGCGAGGACTATAGTCAGCCTTGAGATATAAAACAAGAAAAAGTGACATTGGTTTCAAATTTTCATGCGGATTATATGACTTATCCAGTGCGCTCAAGGGCAACACGCATTTTTGCTAGCTCGACTTGCGCGCGTAAATCAATCTCATCAAGGATCGCGGTCATAGCGGGATCATTGATTTTCTCGCGGTGAGAGGCCACAACATCGGCGATGTCAATCATATGCCCGACGGTGAGTTGACCTGTCAGCATTGCATTTCTGACGCCTTCAAGACCCGAGAGCAAATCATCGGCGCGGGCACGCATACGATTTTTGGCCGCCTTTGCCGTTGGATCTTCCGCTCCTTGCAGTGCGAGCAGCGCATCGACTTGCGCGATATTTTGAGACGCCTGAGATGGGGCGGCGTTTTGCGGGCCAGACGTCATAAAATCGCCGAAGTTACTTCCGCCGACTTTCTTATCTTTTCCCGATGTTTTCGAAGGGCCTTTGGTGCGGCCCGGTCCGTCTACTTTCATGCCTGATCCGATCAATCTTTCAGTTCGCTCGTCATTTTTAACAAAAACATACCGGCTTATGAAAAAACAAAGAGCCAGAAGGGGTCTTTATGGTTTTAGTATACACCAATTTTAAAAATATTTCTTCTCAAAACGCATCCATTAGAAAGCATACCTAAAAGGCAATAATTTCCCTATCGCACATATCTTGCCTTTATCAGTGTAAATCCAATGCAGAAAACCACACTGCAAAGTACGCTAAAATCCTTTCATATCAACACCTTAAAAACTGGCACAGCATTCGCATAGATAGAAGCGTGGAAGATCATCTGCGCGTTAGGTAAGCGGATCTTTTAACGGAAATTAAAACGGGAATACAAAAATGAACGCTTTAGCGACACTATATAGTTTCATACGCCCCCTCGATGGTAGCGCTGCGTCAGAGACCTCCACTCTGCGCAGCTGCTCCTTCGGGCGTGGGTTCTGCAAATTAGGGCTTTTTATGGTCGCAGCAGGATCACTTTTCCTTACAGATATCGCGCCAACCGAGGCCGCTACCTCACGCATTAAAGACATTGTGAATGTCGAAGGCGTGCGGGACAACCAATTGGTTGGATACGGCCTTGTTGTCGGCTTACCCGGCACGGGAGATTCTCTTGGAAACTCACCTTTCACCGAGCAATCTTTGATCGCGATGTTAGAGCGTTTGGGCGTTAATGTGCGCGAACAGAATATGAATACAGGGAATGTGGCCGCCGTGATGGTAACAGCCACCCTGCCCCCATTTACCAATCAGGGATCACGCATCGATGTGACGATCTCAGCCCTTGGCGATGCGAAGTCATTGCAAGGCGGAACGTTGCTGGTCACACCATTACTTGGTGCGGATAGCGAGGTTTATGCGGTTGCACAAGGTGGGGTTAGTATCTCGGGTTTCACCGCCACAGGCGATGCCGCAGCCATTACGCAGAATATCCCGACATCAGGGCGTATTGCCGCAGGCGCAATTGTCGAGCGCCAGATCGAGTTTAGATTGGAAGATTTACAGCAGGTGCGACTTGCGCTGAAAAACCCTGATTTCACGACAGCACGCCGTATAGCATCTGCCATCAATGGCTTTACAAATGCGCCATTGGCCGATGCCGAGAATGGTGCAAGCGTTGTGTTGAAGCGTCCGGCAAATTATGACGGCTCTATCGTTGATCTGATCACCGATATCGAGCAGCTGCCCGTACAACCTGACCAGCCTGCGCGCATTGTGATTTCAGAGAGTAGCGGTGTGGTTGTGATCGGCGCAGATGTTCGCATTAGTGATGTGGCGATTGCGCAAAGTAATTTGACTGTCAAAATTACCGAGACCCCTCAAGTCAGCCAAGCTAATCCGTTTGCCGATCAGGGCGCGACCGTTGTGGTGCCGCGTACAGATCTGGAAGTCAATACGGGCGATGATGTGGAGCTGGCTGTCCTGGAAAGCGGTGTGACATTACAAGACCTCGTGACGGGCCTGAACCGTCTGGGTATGAAGCCACGTGACATTATTACAATTATTCAGGCAATCAAGGCCGCAGGTGCCCTGCAAGCCGAAATCGAGGTGATGTAATCATGAACGGCCTTAACCCAGATACAACACTCGCCCTTATGAATGCGTCGCAGAGCGATGCGGCAAATGCGGCAGGCTCGGTAAAAAATGCCGCAAAGGCGCGGCAGATCGAGCAAGCGGGCGAGGCGGCACAAGAGTTTGAAGCTGTCTTTATCGCGGAAATGATGAAGCCGATGTTTGAAGGCATTAGTTCGGATGGCATGTTTGGCGGCGGGCAAGGCGAAGAAGTTTTCCGCAGCATGCTTATACAGGAATACGGCAAGATTATCTCTCAGACCGGCAGCATCGGCATCGCCGATAGCGTGAAGGCCGAAATGATCAGAATGCAAGAAGGCGCAGACCAAGCACATATGGCGGCGACAACAGGCGGACAAACTGGCACGGAAATTGAATAGGGTTAAGTGAAGGAAAATTAATGACACAGGTACATACAGATATGATAGCAGACCAAGCCACAGCACAGCAAGTAGAGCCAGCACCGCGCGTGATCCCGCCCCTACCGACAGAGCGCACGCAAGCGATGAACGCGCTAATCCGCGCTACACAAAATTTGATCAATGTTGCGGAGCGCGAAGCACAGGCACTGGCCTTGAACGACCTTCTGACATTCAATCTATTACAAGATGAAAAAGCCTCAATGGCCGATCGTTACGAGACATATTCAAAACAGTTTCGCAAGCGCTTGAACGAGTTTCGCGGCATGGACCGCGGTCTTTTGAACCGCCTTGAAAAACTACAGCAAACTCTGGGTGAGAAAACCGCCACAAACACCAAGGTCGTGGAAAAGATACATGGCCGTGCGCAGCAAAAAGCGCATCATTCATTATTAGCCGCACAAGAGCTGGCACAGACAAAACACGTGTCTTATCAGGCCAAAGACGGCGCAAAGAAAAACGGCACACAATAATAATATAAGGGAGTACGCACTATGAGCACACAGCAATTCACACCACAGACACAAGGCAATGTATTTACAGCCCCCGCAGTGAATTTCAGCCGCGACCCGAACAAAGCCATGCAGCAAATGATGGAAATGATCGATGATCTGCGCGGAATTTATGTACGCGAAACCGAAGCGTTAGAGCGCCTGGACACCCATGAATTTGTATCCTTACAAGAAGATAAAGCGCAACGCGCGCTGACTTATGAGGCCGGCATCAAGGAAATGGTGTCTCGCAAAGGCGAGATTCGTAAGGCAGATAACAAGTTGAGATCGGCATTAAATGCCAAGCAGGCAGAATTTGCCGAGCTGACAGGACGTAACAAGCTGGCGCTGGATCGCATGAGTCGCGCTGCAGAGCGCTTAAACGGTGCCATTCGTCAGGCTGCTAAAGAAGAGGTACAGAAATTGCGTACATTCAGTTACGGCCAAAACGGTCAAATGGACAGCAACCCTCGCCGCAACATTTCGATCGGCGTGAGTGAAGAAGCCTAAACGGATCTAATAGGACAACCCCTTAAGGATAAAGAAGATGAGTGCAGATTTATTATTTACACAGCAAATCGCAATCACCCCGCAAAAGAAAACAGATGCGGGCATCTTCGGGATGTTTGCCGCACAAGACGACGCCGAGGGTAATAACCCAGCTGCTTTCCTCGAAATGTTCATGGATGCGATGAGCGAGAATAACGGCGGTGACTTTACATCTGCTGATGCTGACGAATTGGTGGCAGAACTTAAAGGCAAATTTGACCAACTTAGCGATAAAGAGCAAAAACTGTTGACCAGCTTTGAAAACATTATGGAGCAGATTAACGATCTTTTACCCGAAGAAGCTGCGCTGGAAGATGTGGACATGGTGACATTATTGGCCGCCAATGACGAGCTGGCCGAAGATGTGAAGCACTTTATGAAGTCCACACAAGCGCTGAGCAATGAAGCGATCGAGCACACCCTCATGCTGAACCGTATGGCACTGGACGAGATTATGCTTCCGGTTGGCGGAAAGCATAAAGATGAGAATTTAAAGGATAAGATCAACACCAAGAAAGACGAGATTGACGAAGAATTAAGCCAGCTGCTCTCGCTTAACCTTACACCACAGCAATTGGTTGAGTTGAAAGCCAAGCTGGAGAATTTAGAAAAAGGGAAGCAGCAAATAAACTTAAATACAGGCACAGGTGATGAAAGCGTGAACGCCCTCTTCTCTGCGATCGCATCTATAGCGATGAACCTGAAACAAGACGCTATGGCTCCTAACGCCGCTGCACACCCTTCATCTGGAACGAACACCAATGGCGCAAACAGTACGAATGCGAATAGCGCCGCCGCCATACAAGGCGCATTGAGTGCCATGGACGCAGGCAATGCAGGGCAACAATCAGGCCTTTTAAACGGTGAAGGTGATTCCAACGGCGAATCGCAAATCATGAAATATCTGGAAGGCAACTTTAAAGGTGGCCTGAAAAACGGCGGGGAGATTGCCTCTGGCAATGCGTCATTCAAAGCTGCATTGGCCGCAAACGACAATTCCGCTCTTAATTCCGGCGCTACGCCGCACCTACCGGCAGGGGCATTGCCCGATGGGTTAGATATGCTGGACGGCGCAGGGCTGTTAAGTGAAGGCGCTACACTGTTCGGCGATAACAGTGAAAGCGCTCTATTTGGCGCAGGATCACCGAACGCCATGCAAATGGGCGGGCTGACATCATTGGTGTCACAGGCACAAGGTGCAGGTCACCCTCACCCGGCCACACATATGGTTGCGGTTAGCATGCAAAAAGCGATGAGCAAAGGTGAAAGCACGAATTTAACCATTCAGCTTGATCCGCCAGAGCTAGGGCGCGTTGAAGTAAAGCTGCATTTCGGCAATGACAAGAAGCTGAAAGCGTCAATGCTTGTGGAAAAACCGGAGACAATATTGATGTTACAGCGCGATGCAGCCGGATTGGAACGCGCCTTGCAAGACATGGGATTAGAGACTGATGGCGGCATAGGCTTCGAGCTGGCCGAACAGGGTTTTGATTTTGACCAGAATAACAATCGCGGTGGCGGCCATGATAATGGCGGTACCGGCGCAGGCGGCGATGATGCCGAGGGCGAATTAATAGAAAGCACGATGACATGGATGGTGGATCCGGCAACTGGCCACACCCGCTATGACATCTTGGTATAAGGATAAGGACGTAAAACAATGGTAGCGGATGTATCAATCAGCTCAGCACTAAACCAGCAGCAAAAAACGGCTGCGGCAGAAGGCAAACTGGCCGAGGATTTCAGCCAGTTCCTGAACTTGCTGACTGTACAATTACAGAACCAAGACCCTCTATCCCCAATGGATACGACCGAGTTTACCAACCAGCTCGTGGCGTTCACAGGCGTGGAGCAACAGATCAACACCAATCAGAAGCTCGACAGCCTGGTGGCGCTTAATCTGGGCACGGCCTACAGTAACTCGCAGAACTATGTTGGTCAGGAAATCAGCTATCTTTCATCCGAATTCGATTATGGCGGCGGCTCAAAAATGCTGCGCTACTCTTTGGAAGGTGAGGCGGCGTTTTCCAAGATCAACATTATCGATGAGAGCGGCAATCTGGTCTATTCAACAAATGCATCACGCAACCCGGGTGCACATGAATTTGTATGGAACGGTGAAACCAATGCAGGGCCACCAGCAGCTCAAGGCACCTACGAGATCAAAATCGAGGCACTGGATGCGAATGATAATCCCGTTCCAAGCTCAACTGTTGTTTCAGGTCTTGTTCGTGGTACGGAGAGCCAGAACGGCACAATCTTCTTGCTTGTGGGTGATCGTGCCGTACCGATGGGCAGCGTGCTGAACACATCGACGCCAAACAACTATACCCAAAACAATGACGCGCTGACTTCTGCGCTGAGCTATGTGGGATTAGAGGTGAACTACCTCAACAACCAGATCCATAAAGACGGCACGAACCCGAACCATATTGTCTATAACCTCGACAAAGATGCGGATCGTGCAAAGCTGATCGTTAAAAACGAGCAAGGCGCAACCGTTTATACCGGCAACGTGGATACAGATGGAGGGCAGAACATCACAACATGGAACGGCCTTCAAGATGACGGCCTACCTGCCCCTGACGGGACATATACATTCAGCATCGATGCAATTGATGAAAATGATCAACGCATCAGCTACACCTCGCAAACCAGTGGCACTGTGAGCGGTGTAGAAAGCAAAAACGGACAAATTTATTTAACGGTTGGCCAGTCCAGTGTGGCCTTGGGCAACCTCATTAGCGCGAATGTCGCGCAACCAACAAGTTAAGGAAGGGCGTAGTTAAGAGATGAGTTTCTTTCACGCACTATATACAGGAACTGCCGGCATGCTGGCTCAGGAGCGCTCGACGAGTGTGATATCGGAGAATATCGCCAATTCGACGACGACCGGGTATAAGCGCTCGAACGCGGCATTCCATGAATTAGTGGCGAATGGGCGATTCTCAACGCACGATCAGGGAAGCGTTACAGCAACGAATATTAACCGCATCCGCCAACAAGGCGCGATCCAGAACAGCTCCTCTAATACAGATATCGCCGTGGCGGGTAACGGAATGTTCGCCGTGCGCAGCTCTACCGACCCAACAGCCGAAACGCTATTCACACGGAATGGGTCATTTTCGCCCGACAAAGACGGGTTCTTGCGCAATACTGCCGGTTTCATTCTTTATGGCTGGCCAATTGAAAACGGTGTAGCAGCGATCGGCCCAACAACGGATTCTTTACAGCCTATTGATTCTGATGAGTTGCAAAACACATCTTTGCCGACAACCTTTATGGATATGACCCTTAATCTGGATGCCGACCAGACTCCGATCAACCCGCATACAATCGGCACCGGACAGCAGCTTCCTGTATCCAATCAGGCATCTCATTTTACGCGGAGCATTGAGGTTTATGATGCGAACGGAGCGGCGCACAATATTACCCTCGAATTTCGCGCGACGACTGGGCCAATGGCGCATTTCAGCTCAGCATCGAACCTGGCTTCAAGTACGGGCATGGAGTATTCCGACCTTATGGTTGATGTAAACGGGGCGACGCCTTCGATCGCGGATGGAGACACACTGGATATTGACGGCAATATCATTACCTTCCGCGCCGCCAACCCCGACCCGTTACTTAATGAAGTCAGCACATTCCAGGAATTGATCACTATGATCAACAGCTTTACCGGCGGTGGCGGCGAACCGCTTTACACTGCGCGCCGCGATGAGCGTGGTGAGCTAACCGTTCAGGCCAATGACCCGAGCGTAACAATTGACCTGACAGCCAGCAGCGCGACCGTACTGGCCGCCGGTGGATTGGGTATTATCCAAGATCCCGATGGCGCGGATTATACATTCGAGCCGGATGCAGCATTGGATACAGATGGCGTTGCCAACCCGAACCAGACTATGTTCCCCGAAATTGCCAACACGAGCAATCCCAACCCTTACCACTGGTGGGAAATGCGTGTGATGACGGCAGACCCTGCGGCTCCGAGTAGCGGCAATCTGGTGGAGATTAGTAAGGGTCTGATTAACTTTAACGGTGATGGCTCGATCAACGCAACAGCCGATGCCGAAGGACGTATGATCATTGATCTTGGCGACATTGATTTTGACAGCAGCGAGACAGGCGAAGAAACCGCTATTCAATTTGATATCAGCAGCTTTACGCAAGCGTCAGGAAATTATCAAGTCCTTGATTCCAATCAGAACGGCACGCCTTTGGGCAGCTTTACAGGCGTAGAAATCACGCCTGCCGGTATTGTGCAAGCCGTATTCAGCAACGGCCAACGCGTTGATGTTCATCAGATTGCCTTGGCACAGTTTGCTAACCCGGACGGGCTAGAGCGCGTTGATGGCACAGCCTTCCGCGTCAGCGCCGATTCAGGCGAGGCAGAGATGTTTGCGGTCGGTGACGGCGGCACAGGACTATTAACGGTGTCGGGATTGGAAGCCTCCAATGTCGATATCGCAGAAGAATTCAGTTCGCTGATAGTTAACCAAAGAGCCTATTCCCTGAATTCAAGGGTGATTACCACCGTCGATGAAATGACGGAAAATCTGGCTCAATTAAAACGATAACACCCTAGGAAAAGGAGACTAACCATGGGACTTTTTGGATCATTATTTACAGGGGTATCCGCCCTTTTCGGGCAATCGCAAAATACTGCGATTATTTCGAACAATATCGCGAACGTTTCAACGACAGGTTTTAAGCGAAGCGAAGCGTCGTTTAACTCGCTGGTCACCACCGAGAGCCGCTCTTCACGTTACTCTCCCGGTACTGTCGCAGTTAACCGTATTCAACGTGTAGACCAGCAAGGCTCTATCCAGCAGACATCCTCTGCAACGGATGCATCGGTATCAGGAAACGGATTTTTCCCGGTCAAGCGCTCAACAGATTTCGGTCAGGAATTTCTCTATACCCGTGCAGGGCAATTCTCCGAAGATTCAACAGGCTTGCTTCGCAATGCTTCCGGCTTCATACTTTATGCATGGCCAATTGACAGCCAAGGTAATTTGCCAGCCAACCAAGGGGATTTGACCTCTCTTGTTCCGGCAGACGTTGCGTTCCTCGGTGGCCTAACCCGTCCGACAAATACGGCGGAGTTGGCCATCAACTTGGATGCAAACGAAGTAGATAAAACACTGGCTTCTTCGCTAACAGGGCCATCAGATTTCTCTCGTGGCCTTACGGTATACGATCAGCTCGGCGCTGCACAAACTGTTACTCTAGAATACACGAAAGTCTACGGACCGCAGGCTACAGCTAACGGTGAGATCGGTAGTTTATCATCTACATCTGAAATCATTAACGACCTAGGTGCTAATGACGGCGATCAATTCACCTTGTCCATTGATGGGGGCGCAGTACGCACATATGAAATCGATGAACTCCCAACAAACGGTACTTCAGGAGGAGAAGATGTAGCAGTACAAACAATCGGAGATATTGTTGCAGACATTAACGCGAACGTCGCCGGAGCGACTGCTTACCTGGGGAACAACAATGAACTGGTTATAATTCGTGATGATTTTACTGCAGGTACAGAAACAATTGAATTTAACAACACCATAGGCACCCCTCTAGGTAACTTGGGCCTTAGCGCATTTGATGGCGCTATACAAACATCAAACGACCTTAACAACGCTAACTATAGCAATGGTACGGCAGCGGATACCCCGCCATATTCAGGCGAAAACTTCCCTGCAATCCAGAATCTACCGGGCGACCCCACATATAACGAGCGCGGTTGGTGGCAATTAAATGTCGTTCACCCAGATGGAAGCTCAATCAGCCGTGGTGTGCTTAACTTTAACGGTGATGGCTCTTTAAATGCGTCACCTGACAATTCTGGTAATATTGATGTAAACCTTAACCTTATCGACTGGGGCAATGGATCTGAGCCTCAAAGCTTTAATATCGATATTGAGCGCCTCTCTCAGTTCGCAGGTAACTATGACGTGATCTTCTCGGATCAAGATGGTGCGGAGCTTGGCCTTAGAACAGGTGTTGAGATCAACCGTGAAGGTGAGGTTATAGCCCGCTTTTCGAACGGTGCATCGGCAACACTTTATAAAATCCCGTTAATCACATTTGCCAATTCTAACGGTTTGAACGAAGTATCGGGAACGGCTTACTCAGAAAACGATGAATCAGGCGAGGAGAACTTACGTGAAGCCGGAACAGGCGGCGCGGGCTTTGTGGAGCCATCCACACTCGAAGCCTCCAACGTCGACCTCGCGGATGAGTTTGCAAGGCTGATCATCTCGCAGCGCGCCTTTGGTGCGGGTACGCGGGTGATCACCACTGTCGACCAGATGACGGAGGATCTTCTCAGACTGAGATAAGAATTAAGTTTCGGGTGATCCTTAAATAAGCTTTCGAGGCTTTGCTACCCGGCATTCCCTAACCCCTTGGGAGCATTAAGGAAAACCCGAATACCCCCCTTTACAAAATCCAGGATGGATTAGCCGCCAATGCCCAGAACGGGTTAGGCAACCAAAGGGGGGAAGGGCGCATCGGGCAATGCCCCGAAACCTGTACTACCCTATACAGGACCCTAACTGACCGGTGCGCCCCTCTTTTTTATTGTTTTCTTTACACCCGGCAGAAGCCAACCGTGGAGAAAACAATAAAGAAGAGGATTTATTTTCTTTACGCCGAACGATCGGCGAACCGCAGTCGTAATTTTATAAACTATTTGCGAAAAATTAACTCTTAGGCGTATAATGAAGGTAGTTAGTTAAAGGATTTAACAAAAATGGCACGCATAGCAGGAGCATCACAGTATTTAGCCTCTGCCACCCTCGCGAATAAGGGTGGGTTCTCTGCGCAATCTTCATCTATACTTGGTAACTTCTCTGGCGGAGCCGACCTTCTCGCGGCTGGCAAACGAATCAATCGTAGCGGTATCGGCATGTCCGCCAGTTCGCGTGCACAACTTGATCAATTCATGAACAAATCAAATGCCACGTTCAGTACCCTGCTCTCGGTCGGGGTTGAGGCTGGTGTTCAAAACTTGCAGACACAAATCCTCGGCTTGCGTGCGAAGCTGCCTGCCAGCATGATCTCAGACAACGCCTACACCAAGCAAGACGTTGAAAAAATCGGCGGTACCTTGGATGAAGAAGCCTAGATGCAAGCGCGCATACTTCTGTGCATATAAATCAGTAAAAAATAATATTTCTTTTCTTCCCCCCTAAAATTTGTTAATCTTTCTTTAACACTTACCGTGTTACTCTAAAACATGGTCGGGAGAACTCCGGCCTTAATATTTGACTTGAAACCCTAGGAAAGGAAATTATCATGTCTTCAGATGTAGTATTGACGTCCGCCTTACGGACAAACCTCTTATCTCTCCAAAACACGCAGTCACTTATCGACAAGACGCAGCTAAAACTTGCGACTGGTCTTAAAGTTAA
>JAHQVU010000028.1 GCA_019634145.1 Micavibrio sp.
ACAGTACCTCTGCCTGACGCAACTTACGGATAATCTGATCCGGTTTGTGCCTCAATTTGCTCATTCATAACTCCTATCGTTCGATCGTTTCTTCTTACCTCAACTACGAGATAAAAACTGGACCGAATTATAGGGGGCGGGTCAGGCATTAAATTATTAAGTGGTGTTATGATACCGCAAATATGGGCTGTATTTTCTATCAACGGTACAAGACTATAGTGACCTGTCCCACACGTTCATTCTTGCTCTTTGCGGTTGATCACTGTGCAAGAAACACCGTTATCCGCCTTAATTTCTCCATTATCAATGGCGTGCTCCAGCGCCGTGGCAATATTTTGAAAAATGGCTATAAAAAAAGAGCCTTGAAATCAAGGCTCTTTCATTAAGGTGTTTAAAGAAGATATTAGTGAGCGTGTGCTCCACTGGCGCCGCGAGGAGTGCGGACGCTTTCCACAAGCTCTATAATCTCGGCAGGTGGCTCTTTAGACATCAAGCTGACTGTATAGGCAACGATGAAGTTCAACAATGCACCGACTGAGCCGATGGATACTGGCGAGATACCAAATACCCAGTTATCAGCTGTATCAGGCAACATGTTTGTATCAGGAATGAAGAACCATCCTTTGTACCAGAACACGTAAATCAGTGTGAAGATCAAACCGCTAAGCATGCCGGCAACGGCGCCGCGGTTATTTACACGCTTGGAGAAGATACCCATCATCAAAGCAGGGAACAAGGATGCTGCCGCTAGTCCAAAGGCCAGTGCCACTGTCTGTGCAGCAAATCCTGGCGGGTTAAGGCCAAGATATGTTGCGACACAAATAGCCACCGCCATCGAGATACGCGCTGCAAGCAGCTCTTTTTTCTCCGAGATGTTGGGGTTGATCGTGTTCTTTATCAGATCGTGCGAGATCGCGGATGAGATTGCTAGAAGCAAACCGGCTGCTGTTGAGAGCGCAGCGGCAAGCGCACCGGCAGCGATCAAGGCAATAACCCATCCCGGTAAGTTCGCGATCTCGGGGTTCGCAAGAACCAGGATATCGTTATTTACCGTAAGCTCTGAGCCATTCCAGCCACGATCAGCTGCAGTTTGTGCAAAACCGGCAGACTTATCGTTATAGTACTGGATACGACCATCATCGTTTTTGTCTTCAAATTTAAGAAGGCCGGTAACTTCCCAGTTTTTAACCCATTCCGGACGCTCATCATATGCAATAGCTTCGCTAGCAATACCTTGTGGGTACAAAGTGTCAACGAGGTTCAAACGCGCCATCGCACCAACAGCAGGCGCTGTAAGGTATAGAAGAGCAATAAAGACCAAAGCCCAACCAGCAGACCAACGTGCATCCGAAACTTTAGGAACTGTAAAGAAGCGAATGATAACGTGTGGTAGACCCGCAGTACCGATCATCAAAGACATCGTAAACAAGAACATGTTCAATGTATTTGTATGGTGTCCGGTATAGCTGTTAAAGCCAAGGTCGGTCACAACCTGATCTAGTTTTTGCAACAATGGCAAACCTGATTCAGTATGTGTTGAGAACAAACCCAGTGGCGGTAGCGGATTGCTTGTCAGTTGAAGCGAGATGAAGACTGCCGGAACTGTGTAAGCAAAAATCAAAACACAATACTGTGCAACCTGCGTGTATGTGATCCCTTTCATGCCGCCGAAAACAGCGTAGAAGAACACAACGCCTGCACCGATATAAAGGCCGACATCTTTCTCAACTTCCAAGAAGCGTGAGAACGCAACGCCCACCCCTGTCATCTGACCGATAACGTAAGTAATCGAGGCAACGATAAGACAGACAACGGCAACCAATCGGGCGGTACGGCTGTAAAAGCGATCCCCGATAAAGTCCGGCACTGTAAACTTGCCGAATTTCCTCAAATAAGGAGCCAGAAGCAATGCCAAAAGCACATAGCCACCTGTCCAACCCATTAGGAAGCTGGAGTTGTCATAGCCAACCATGGAGATCAAGCCTGCCATGGAGATGAAAGATGCTGCAGACATCCAGTCTGCACCGGTCGCCATACCGTTAAGTACAGGGTGAACACCCCGTCCCGCGGCATAGAATTCAGATGTTGTGCCAGCGCGTGCCCAAATCGCAATCCCGATATACAGGGCGAAGGTGGCGCCGACGACGAGCATATTTAAAGTATACTGATCCATTTTACATATCCTTTTGGTTGTAATTATATTATTCGTCTACGCTGTGTTCTTTATCGATTTTATTCATCTTTATTGAGTAGGTGAAGATAATCGCTAAGAAGAACAGGATTGAGCCCTGCTGTGCGAACCAGAACCCAAGATCGGTTCCGGCGAATTCAATGCCCGAGATCATTGGGCGTAAAAGAATTGCAAATCCGAAAGATACTGTAAACCAGACGACCAGACATATTTTAATGAGTCGTAGGTTTGCGGCCCAATAAGCGCTTTTACTGCTACTGGTACCGACTTCATTTTCGACTTTTGTTGTGTTTGACATTTTTAAAGACCCCTAGATTTTCTTAGAAGTTGGTGTGATTTAAGCTAATATAAAATTAATAATTACTAGCAAATTATTTAATTATATCATAACTTTACACCTGTCTGCACATGAACTTGTTTTGCGCTGCGAAAGGATTTTTGGGGGCTGGAATAGCCCTCTGACCGTGGCTTTAAAGGTGCCTAAAATACTACGCATTTAACAAGTATTGATTGTGCTGTAGTTTGCTCTCAATATTTTAAAAATAAGAAAATGCAAAAAATGAAATTATTATTATTTCTGATGATTACATTAACGGCGGCTTGAGAAACGGGATATCACCGCCCCGGAACAAATGTCAGTAAGATGAGCTCGGATACGCTGTGCTATAGAAAAGCCTATGCCAGAGATAAAGAAGCCGTAAATGATGAAATTATTGCGCGCCGTCTCGATTGCAAAAAGCTCCTCTATGATGACCCGTTTAAAGACCCTTCGGAAAGAAGGTAGGGCTTAGGGCTCGTAATGTAGAGATTAAATATTGACCGAAATTCTCCAAAGCGTTACACCATGCTGATGGATTTCCATTTCCGAAATATAAGCCTTTGGCTCGTTATCATTTCCATTTTTACAATGGGAATTTCGCCTGCCTGTGAATTCATCAACAGTAAGTCCGCTACAATTGAAATCTGTAGTGAAGATGGCGAGGTCAAAGCTATAACGCTCGCTGAGGCTGGGATTGATATTCCGCTTGAAGGCAAGCATGACCGCCACGATAAAAGTAAGGATTGCGTATTTTGTTTTGCATCCTCTCATGGGAAAGCAATGAAATCTGCTTACCTATTAGTGGATACCCCCCTTACAACGGCTTACATTCGCCTTTCACCGGGTACAATCTCCCCCCGATCTCTTGAAAAACCTCTCTATCAGCCTCGCGCTCCGCCAACTTTCTTTGTTTGATATTTAGCTAATATAAAATAAACAAAGAAAGATATAAAAAATGAAATTTACCATTATCCTTGGCGCATTTTTGTGCGCATCAACATCTGTTATGGCGCAAGACCATTCATCTCACACCCATACTGGCTCTCACCATATTCATGGCGAAAGTGCCAGCGCACCCATCACAGTAATGGGCGATCACACCCATAGAAAAGGCGAATGGATGCTTAGCTATCGACCGATGTTCATGCATATGGATGGCAATCGTGACGGTACAAAAAATCTCAACCCGCTGGATATATCCGGTGATTATCCGAATGTGACCGGAGTAGGGCCAACGACCTTGCGCATAGTCCCTCTAAAAATGGATATGCAAATGCATATGCTGGGTGCTATGTATGCGCCAACGGATCAAATCACGCTCATGCTGATGGGAAATTACATCAAAAAGGAAATGGACCACATAACTTATGCGATGATGAACTCAGATATGGAAATTGGACGCTTTACTACAAAAACCAGTGGCTGGGGCGATACGAAACTGGCTGCGCTGTATAAGTTTTATGAGAGTTCAAATCAAAATTTTGTCGTGAAAGCAGGATTAAATCTGCCGACAGGATCGATTAAAGAGCGCGGCACGATTCTAAACCCTATGGGTGCCACTCAGAATATCCGCCTACCCTATGCGATGCAACTCGGCAGTGGAACCTATGATCTGGAACCCGCTTTGACCTATAACGGCAATAATGAAAGATTGAGCTGGGGCGTACAATATGCCGCGAAAATCCGCTTGGGTGAAAATTCTCAGGATTACGCCCTAGGTAATAAACACAGCCTGAATATATGGAGCGGCTATCGCTGGAATGATTGGCTAGCCAATACGCTTCGCATTTCCGGTGAAATTGAAGGGGATATTCGCGGCCAAGACAGTCAGATCTCTGGGCCCGTGCAAACGGCCAATCCCGATAATTATGGCGGCAAGAATATTGAAATCGGCATAGGATTTGAGCTGAACGGATCGGGCATTTTGCGAAACCAAAGCATAGCCGGTGAATTTTCTGCCCCGTTCTATCAAAATCTCAACGGCCCGCATATGGAGCGCGATTATGCTCTGAGCGTTGGGTATAAAGTCAGATTTTAGAGTAATCTAATCATAAAGAAAATCCCCGGTGAATAATCACCGGGGTTCAGGTCGTCATGAAAACTTAAGTTGAAGCCATCGGTGTATCAGGCTTAATGTCATATGTGGCTGCCTTTGGCGCTACTTCTGGCGTAATGCCTGCAACAGCATTATTAAAGTTTTTACAAAGCTGGCTGTCGTTTGCCGCTTCAACTTGCGGATCAACGACAAAAGTGTGTCCTATGGAGGAGAGTGCAGCTTCTTGCTGAACTGCACTAATGCTGCAATCTTTCATGCCGGTTGCAATTGTTGTGGCCATATTCTGTAGATCAGAATCTATCGTATCAGTGCTCATATTTGCTTCTCCAATTCTTCGGTAAAATGATGTGATCTAGGCCGGGCGCCCAAAAATGGGTGGCTTCCTCGGGGAATTCCAGCTTCATCGCTTTTAAAAGCGTATGGGCAATGGAGTTCGGGCTATCGCTATTCTGGTCTTCAGGGCGATAATTCAAATTCTGCGCGTTAATAAAATGTAGCGCTTCAACTGCCATAGACATGAGGCGCAAATATTCTTTTACCTCGCCGCGGAAAACTTCGATACGGCTGACTTCGCTAAAATGCTGCTGGGGTAGGCCGCCCTGATTGGGAGGCGCCATAACGCCGCGCAAGGCCCGTACGTCTGAGCTCTGTCTTTGTAGGGCTAGCCCACTCATCATCACCTTGTCTTCGCCCGTATGATCGGTGAAAACGATATAATTATAAGCAGGGCCGCCTGCCCCGCCAATTTCGGCTGTGATCAGATGGATTGAATGCGTGCGTTGATCGTGCGCTTTTGGCGCTGTTTGTTCAATTGTTTGTGTTTGCATGAATGTTAGACCCTCTTTTTTTTATAGTCTTAATATGCCCGACAAATATTAAAATTCTGTAAAGCTTGAAGGCTATGTCCTCTATTTTATAAAAAAAACCCCGCTGGTAAGGGCGGGGCGGAATAAGTTCAGTGAGTGAAAGGAGGTTTGATTATTATAAAACGCCCAGCATATCGGCCACCAATGGGTGGCGCACAATGTCGGTATCTTTCAGGCGGCATACAGCCACATTCTTAAGCGCATCAAGGCGGCGGGAGATATCGGACAAACCGCTCATGCCTTCCAGAAGGTCAGATTGTTCGGGGTCACCCGTAACGACCATGGTCGAATGCCAACCAAGGCGCGAGAGGATCATCTTAAGCTGTCCATATGTACAGTTCTGCGCTTCGTCAATGACGATAAAAGCATTGTTAAGTGTACGTCCGCGCATAAAGCCAATCGGAGCAATCTCGATCGTGCCGTCTTCAAGCAGCTGGCGTACGCGCTTACCGCCCATACGATCGCCGAGGGAGTCATATAAAGGGCGTAAATAAGGCGCCATTTTCTCATGCATATCTCCGGGTAAAAAGCCGAGACTTTCTCCGGCTTCCATTGCAGGGCGTGACAGTATAATGCGCTCTATCGCGCCTTTTTCAAGTGCTTCACAAGCTTTTGATATAGCGAGATAGGTTTTGCCCGTCCCTGCTGGGCCCATAGCAAGCGTAAGAGAATATTCATCAATCGCTTTGAGTAAATCGGCCTGACCGTCACTGCGCGGATTGATATTTTTCACATACTTCTGATCCCGCCTCCCGTCTATTTCGTCGTCCATTGGGTGCCAGTCATAAGCCTTTTCAAAGTTGGTGTGAACGACATTCATGTCTCTTGATGAGTTACGGTTTTTGCGGGACTTTTTCGACATAGGCTAGGGTCCTTCCTGTGTGGGATGGTGGAGGTGAAAAACAGTGTTGGAGGGGGGTAACAGGCTCAAAAGAAACAGCGGCTAAGTGGCCGTAAAATGAAATGATTTTGTTTCTTAAGGTAGAAATCAAAGAGAATCCTTTGTTTAGAGTACCTGTTAAAACAAGCCTACCAAAAATAATGATTCGTTACCAAAGAATTAATTTATTACTAACAAAAGGGCTGGATAAATACCCTATTCACATATAGGGTATGGGCTGTTTTTTTAGGTAAAATTTAATGACTTTAGAATTTGCAGATATAGAAAAAGCGTATGCTGACATTAGGGATGCGACAATGCGTACGCCCTGTGTGAAGGCTAATCGCTTGTCACTCCATCTGGGCATTCAGCTCTATATGAAGCTTGAAAATCTGCAGCACACTAACGCGTTTAAGGCACGCGGCGCGCTTAACAAGCTTCTGACATTGAATGAAGAGCAGCGTAAAAACGGGGTTATCGCTTGCAGTGCGGGCAACCATGCGCAAGGCGTTGCCTATCACGCGACGCGCCTTGGTATCCCCTCGACCATTGTTATGCCGCTAAATACACCCTTTAACAAAATTCAAAAAACCGAGGATTTTGGCGCGAAAGTCGTCTTGCACGGTATGAATTTCGACGAAAGCGTTCAATTCACCATGGATATGGCTGACGAGAATGGCTATACCTTCATTCACCCTTTTGATGACGAGGCGGTCGCAGCAGGGCAGGGCACAATCGCGATCGAAATGCTTGAGCAAGTACCGGATCTGGACGTTATTGTCGTACCCATTGGCGGTGGCGGTCTAATAGCAGGGATGGCCATAGCTGCAAAAGTAATGAAGCCAGAGATCGAAATCATCGGGGCGCAGGCTGAAATGTTTGATGCTGTGCTGGCCATCCGTGAAAAACGAAACGGTCCCGCTGGTGGGCCTACGCTGGCCGAAGGTATTGCGGTTAAAGCGCCTTCCAAAGCGAATATGAAGATCATTGAGAGTGATGTCGATCATATCTATAGCGCGAACGAGGCCGAGATTGAATCTGCCGTTTTTGACCTTTTATCAGCTGAAAAGCTGGTGGTTGAGGGCGCACCGGGCGCTGGCTTGGCGGTTATAAAGAATAACCTTAAACACTTTAAGGGAAAGAAAGTCGGTCTTTTGATCTGCGGCGGTAATATCGATAGCCGTCTGCTCTCGACTTTGATTTTACGTGGTTTGGTACGCGATGGCCGCATTACGCGTCTGACCTTTGAAATTGACGACACACCTGGCCAACTCTCCGACATTTCCCGCCTGATCGGGGAAAGCGGCGCAAACGTGGTCGAAGTTATTCACCAGCGCATGATGCAATCGGTTTCTTTGAAAAAAGCCGAGCTGGAAGTGGTGATAGAAGCGCGCGATCGTGGCCATGTAAAAAACATTGTAAAGACCTTACGAGATCAAGGATTTAAAGTTAAAACAACAGCTGAAATTTAATATGGTGTATTTATAAATGCAATTATCAACTATTGGATCGTTTCTTTCTGTGTGTTCTTGTTTGTTAAAGGCGTGAATAGCCTGAAAAAGAAAGAAGCAGAAAAACCTGCCGAGCCTGCTACTGTGCCAAGATCCGAGTTTTTGCTTGAGGAAATCCGTGATGCTTTGGTGAAAAAGTAAACATATTCAAAAAAAGCGAAGCTCTCATACATTAAGCACTTGCATGGGAGCTTTTTTTTTCTTAAAGTCCGCTCTGCTTGTTGGGTTGTGATGCCAAAGCGAAGAGTGTTTTGCCTGAATAAGGCACGAGTAAGAAGTAGGCCATGCGGCCACAACGATACGAGTAACGCAATTCAGGGTAAACAATCACAGCTTAAGGGTCCTTAGCTCAGCTGGGAGAGCGCTTGCATGGCATGCAAGAGGTCAGCGGTTCGATCCCGCTAGGATCCACCAATTTCTTCGAAAAATGTTCTTAACATCGCGCGCTGGTCATTGCGCTGATTGCGCCAACCAATGTGGTTGCTCTGAATTGACCGTCATACAGCTGTCCAGCCATGGCTTTTTCTTTTTTGATGATGGCCATGCTACGCCCTGAATTATCTTTATATAAAAGGGTTACGAATTTCAGTGGGGATTTCGAGGAATTATATTCTATGAAACAGCGCACCGATCCATCAGCCTCGGCAATGACTTTTTCAGGGAAATCTAGAGCGCGTATGGGAGAGCCTATATCGACATCAAGCATATAGGTTTGGTTTATTAGGTGGGCTGCTTGCGTGCTATTAAGGCGAATGGTTTCACCTTTACCCGTTCGAATGCCCGCGCTTGATAAACCTGTATTCACAAAATCGATGAAATCTTGCTGACCTTCTGTAATAATGCGCGGCTTATCGGTTTTACCGCCTGGAAGAGTAAAGGAAGAAAGGAAAGGGATTGCACCGAAAAGCTGGGTGTAAGCATAACCCGCGCCGCCGATCACAAGCGCAATGCTTAAGAATACAAGTATATTACCGGCAGATTTATTCTGACTCATCCTTTGCCTTTTTAATTAGCGCGTTTAAGCCGTTCAATCTCGGTTCTCGCTTCACTAAGCTGTATCTCTAGTTCTGCAAGGCGCGCAAGTTGAGCTTCTTCCGTAACTTTAGGGTCAAAAAGTAGGGATTCCAGTTCTTTTTTCTCAACGCTGCATTTCGCTCGCTCGCTTTGCAGCTGCTTGCCAAGGCGTGCTATTTGCAGCTCCGCCTCGTTAAACTGCATGGTCGCGCGCTCTAAATTCCAGTTTTCAGAAGCAATGCTCATGCGTTCTTGCTGGCTGGCTTGCAGGTTATCTTGTAAATCCAGGTTAAGGGCTTTGTTCTCTTTTCTCAGCATATCCACCTTGTTTTTTAATTGCGAAACCATGGCGAGCAAAGCCTGATTATCGCCTGCGCGCGGCGCTGCGAAACCGCTTTTATCGGTTGGTGGAGGAATATCCGTGAAATCGGCTTCCGTTTTCATAACCTGACGATTGACTTGAACATCCGGCGTTTTTGTGTTCAGAATTTTCGCTTTAGGTATAGGCGCTAATGGCTCTTTTTTGGGCTTAAACGTTTCTTCAGTCTGAACCGCCGCAGATTTGAGGGTGTCGGTTGTCTCTTCGGTCTTTACCACTGCAACTTTTTTACGCTTTTCAAGGTCGGGCAGCGGGGCTAGCGGCTCACTATTAACAACCTCCGCCGGCGGCATGGGCGGCATAGTATCATCATTGGTCGGTGTGCCGGTGACTTTAGGATCGGTTGCAGGCTGATCCGATGGCGCGACTTTCCTTGCAGCAGGGTTTGTATCGTCCATAGCAACCAACTCGGGGTTTTCGAGAATTTGCTTGGATAATTTATCCGACATACGCTCTCTATGTTTGGCTGAATCCGTAGAATACTTCAATTGATCCTCTAAAGCCATCGTCTCGTTGCGCGCAGGCATAACGGCCAACGCCGCCTCACCTAAATCACGAGAGCTTGCCACTAAAGGCGCATCTGTCGATGGGGCGACTGGTTTTGCGTTAGGCGGGACAGGGATGGAAGAAACCACGGTTGATTTCTTTTTACCGATCCCCAGGCAATTTTCAAAATCATCGGCCACAGTAGGGTAGGCGGTTAAATAGAAGCGGAAATCATTACCCTCGATATTGATGTCGAATACGCCCGCATCGCGTATTTTTTTATAAGTCTCGTATTGGTTTATTAGGCCTATGGTGATTTCTTCTGCACTTACAGCCTTCGCATTGGTTTTAACCACAGCCTGACCGGGGATTGTTAGGGTTGTACTATAAGATTTATTGGCTTCGAAAACACCTTGGCGTAAATTTAGGTTTAATGCCTCTACGCCGCCTTTACCGGCAAAGGCAACCACGAAACCGTTATTGAACTCGTTCTGTATAACGCATAGGTCATCGATTTTTCCCATACTCCAGCTTTTAGCGGGATAGAAGTATATCTCTGGCGCTTTTACTTGCGCCAATGCAGGTGTAGCGAGAGCTGAAGTAAGAAGGGCTGTCAAAAGAAACTTGCGATATACTTTGCGCTGCATGTTTTAAATCCTGTCTGGCGTAAGTTTGAATAGGCTTTATGCCATATAATTTTCTAAAAAAGATTATCATTGCCACATGAGCGCATCAATCCTTTTTGGAAAACTATCAAGATAAGATATACTAGAAAGGCAATGTGTAAGCCAACCCAAGGAAATTTACTCCATTATGACGATAGAAGCTCTCGAAGATAAAATTAAATCAAAACTCGCTCTGGCCTCTCACCTCAATGAAACAGTCAATTTTGATTGTGGTAAGGAGGGTGTGATTCATGTGAATGCGAAACAGTCCCCGGCACAGATTAAGCGCGAAGATAAGCCCGCGACGCTAACGCTTGCTGCATCTTTGGACACTATGCATGCGATTTTGGACGGGCGACAAGACCCCAATATTGCCTTTATGATGGGCAAGCTTAAGGTCAAAGGCCCGATGGGGCTGGCGATGAAGCTTAACGCCTTGCTTGAGGATTAAAGCGCGGGCAAAGCCTTGATATCCTGAACGATTTTTTCGACCCCGTCATCGATGCCATAAAGCGAGATCAGCTCACCATCGGGCGCAACTAGATAGATATAGGATGAGTGATCCATGATGTATTCATCGTCTGCCATGTCATCTTCGCGCACTTTTTTCGCATAAACCTTATAGAGTGATTTTATCTGGTTGATTTGCTCGACACTGCCCGTCACGCCGATAATGCGTGGGTGAAACATAGGAACATAGCTTTCAAGTACATCCGGGGTGTCGCGTTCTGGGTCGATTGAGATAAATACTGACTGGATTTGTGCGGCGAGTTGCGGGTTATCTTTTTCAACCTCACGCAACGCGCGGGCCATTTTCTGCAATTCTGTCGGGCAAATGGCGGGGCAATAGGTGAAGCCGAAATAAATCAGGCTATAACCATCGCCCAGAATGCTCTGGTCTATCGCTTCACCTTTGTCATTAATGGCTTCGAAATCACCACCGAATTTCGCTCCACCGATAGCCACCGATGTTGGCGCTTTAACAGTGGCGCTTTTCTCTTGGATCAGCGCGAATACCGCCCCCGCCGCAAAGGCAATGGCGCAGATGATGAGGGTGCGTAACAGGCGTTTTTTGATTTGTGGGTTCATAGGGAAATATTTAGATCAAACACACGCCATAATCAAAACAATAATTATTTACATAATTATTGACAGCTTCTCGTTTTTTTTGTATATTGTCGCCCATGACATCGAAACTTACAACAAACCTGAATAATGCGGCCACTAAATTAGGGCGCGATCTTAAATTTGAGCATTTTGATCTCGGGCTTGGTCAGCTTGTTCTCGATGATTTTCAATCTATGAAGATTTCTGGCTATCAGTACTTCAATCATTTTGGAAACCCTGAAGATGCCACGCCCAAGCTTGTTCAATATTTTGAATCTCTCGGCAATGACTCGGCTTTGTCTGAAAAGCTAACAATACATGTCACAACACTATGCCAAGACGCCTTAAAGGCGCTGAATAAAGAGGCCGCCTGGATAACTTTGCGTTCATCACAAAATACAAATAGCCATGACATACCGCGCTGGCATATTGATGGCACCTTTTGGCAAAATGATCCTGATAAGCAACGTAAAGTGGCTATAGGTCTTAAAGGCCCCAAAACCTTATTTAATGATCTGAGCAATGATAATGCCAAAATTGATGAATTATGCGAAGAGCTAATGCAGGCGAATGATACATTTTGCCCGCAATTCCGCAAAAAAATTGCCCGCCTTTTTGATGATGCAAGGACCAGCAGCGCAGCGCAAGGGCAGGGTACAATTTTTAATGTCGGCGCTAAGTATCATGCAGCGCCTCACAGTGAACCCCCTATCCATGAAGACCGATTGTTTCTCTCAATTGTACCGGGCACGGTGCAGCAGATTCAAGAGTTGCGCCTTGAGTGGAACATGTAATAAACTCCAACCATGACCTCTATCCTTTTTGTTTGCACCGGAAATATATGCCGATCACCCAGCGCCGATGGGATATTGCGCCATATGGCGGCAGAGCGTGGCTTAGGTCTTCATATCGACAGTTGCGGCACCCATGGTTATCACATCGGTGAGCCCCCCGATAGCCGCACGATTTCCACCGCTAAGGCGCGAGGTATTGACCTATCCTATCTTCGTGCGCGCAAGTTTACTCCTGCCGATTTCGAAGACTTCGACCTACTGCTGGCGATGGATAGCGGGCATTTAGAGCTTATGCGCCGCATATGCCCGCCCGAATATACAAGTAAGGTAGCGCTTTTTTTAGGGGATGAGGACGTGCCAGACCCCTATTACGGCGGGCAATCTGATTTTGATCATGTCTATGATTTATGCTTCCACGGCTGTCAGGCAATGCTCGATAAGATCGCTTGAAGTCAGTGAAAATCTATGCCACTGTGCGCTCATATTTAAACCTTCGGGGTGCTGTTTTATTCAGCTGAGATTTTACCCGTAGAACCTGTGAGTTAATACTCGCGAAGGGAAAGGAAAGCTAAATGCCCCATATTATCGTTGAATATTCTGAAAGCCTCAAAAATATTGATGTGCCTAAACTTGTGATCAAGCTGCACGACATATTGGCTGAGCAACCGACTGTCAACATCCACGCGATAAAATCCCGCGCTATCCCTGTTGAGAATGCAGTGATCGGTGATGGGAACGAGCCGGACTTTATGGTGCATATCACGCTAAAATTACTACCCGGTCGCGATGATGCGTTAAAGAAAAAAATGGCACAAAGCCTATTTGACACTGCCAAAACCCATATCAAAATTGAGCGTTTAAGCCTCTCCGTCGAAGTGATGGAGCTGCACGCCGAAAGCTACACCAAATAAGGAAGGAAAATATTATGGCTCCTAAAGATACAAACAAAGCGGGCGTATGCCCATCAACCACGCACGTTACACGCGGAAGCATTTCAGGCAGCCGAAAAGCTTATGTTGGTGATCTCAAAGTCCCGATGCGCGAGATTGTGTTGAGCAATGATGATGTTGTGACCGTTTATGATACAAGCGGGCCATATACCGATGAAAATGCGCAGCTTGACATCATGCGTGGCCTGCCGAAAATTCGTCAGCAATGGATACTTGATCGCGGCGATGTAGAAGAGGTCGATGGGCGCGCTATAAAGCCGATCGATAATGGCTATAAGGACGAAGCCGCGCTTGAGCGCCGCAAGATTAAACATGAGAAATTCCCCGCCTCCCCCGATAAACCACTTCGTGCAAAATCTGGCGCCAATGTCACGCAGATGCATTATGCCCGCAGGGGGATCATCACGCCCGAGATGGAGTTCATCGCCATACGCGAAAACCAAGCGCGGGACGCGGTTCATAATACCCATGGCGGTGAAGGCTTCGGCGCGAACTTGCCGGACTTCATCACCCCTGAATTTGTGCGCAAAGAAGTGGCAGAGGGGCGCGCGATTATCCCCGCCAATATCAATCACCCTGAATCAGAGCCGATGATCATCGGCCGCAATTTCCTCGTGAAGATCAACGGTAATATCGGTAACTCCGCTGTGACCTCATCCATCGGTGAAGAGGTTGATAAAATGGTGTGGGCGACGCGTTGGGGCGCGGACACGATTATGGATCTGTCCACGGGGAAAGACATTCACGACACGCGCGAATGGATTTTGCGCAACTCGCCTGTGCCGCTGGGCACTGTGCCGATCTATCAGGCGCTGGAAAAAGTCGGCGGCATTGCCGAAGACCTCACCTTTGATATCTTCGCCGACACACTCATCGAGCAAGCCGAACAAGGCGTGGATTATTTCACCATCCATGCGGGCGTGCGCCTGCCGTTCGTGCAGTTCACCGCTGAACGTATTACGGGCATTGTCTCACGCGGCGGCTCTATCATGGCGAAATGGTGTATGGCGCATCACCGCGAGAGCTTCCTCTATTCGCGCTTTGGCGAGATTGCCGAGATCATGAAAGCCTATGATGTTTCATTTTCGCTTGGTGATGGCCTGCGCCCCGGTGCGATTAAAGACGCCAATGACAAGGCGCAGTTTGCAGAATTAAAGACGCTGGGTGAGCTGACCAAAAAAGCATGGGATCAAGATTGTCAGGTGATGATCGAAGGGCCCGGCCACGTGCCGATGCATATGATTAAAGAGAACATGCAAAAAGAGCTCGATGAATGTCACGAAGCGCCGTTCTATACGCTGGGGCCACTGACCACAGACATCGCGCCCGGCTATGACCATATCACATCGGCCATCGGCGCGGCGCAGATCGGCTGGTACGGAACAGCCATGCTGTGCTACGTCACACCGAAGGAGCATCTCGGCCTGCCCAATAGAGATGATGTGAAAACGGGCGTGATTACCTACAAAATCGCCGCCCACGCCGCTGATTTAGCCAAAGGCCATCCGGGGGCGCAGCGTAGAGATGATGCATTGAGCCTCGCGCGGTTTGAATTCCGCTGGGATGATCAGTTTAATC
>JAHQVU010000029.1 GCA_019634145.1 Micavibrio sp.
CCATAAAGCGTGTGCAGCATCGCATGACCGGTTCGGTCGGCTGCCGCGCATGTGCGCTGGGCTGTGCCCTTACCGAAATGGGTGGTCATCCCGCCGAATGCGCGTTGGTAAATCTTGCCCGCTGCTGTACGGCTGAACGGCACGCCATAGTGCTCAAGCTCGATAATCGCAGGGATCGCCTCGCGGCACATATATTCAATCGCGTCTTGGTCACCGAGCCAGTCAGAGCCTTTGACCGTGTCATACATATGGAACTGCCAGCTATCCTCCCCCATATTGCCAAGCGCCGCCGAAATCCCGCCTTGCGCCGCAACAGTGTGTGAGCGCGTCGGGAACACTTTCGAGATCAATGCGGTCTTTAAGCCTTTTTCAGCACATCCAAAACCGGCGCGAAGTCCCGCACCGCCTGCGCCGACGACAACTACGTCGAACTCGTGATCGATAATTTCGTAAGATGGAGTAGCTTTATCAGCCATGATCTAAATCCTTATAATGCAATCTTTAAAATCGAGAAAATACAGGCGATCGCAATCGCACCGAAAAACAACTTCAGGCCAATCAGTTTGAAAATCTTGAAGGCTTCGCAATGAATATAGTCTTCAATGACAACCTGCAAACCCAATACAGCGTGATAAAATATAGAAATGACCAGTAAGATCATCAAAACGGCATTCACAGGCTGAGCCAACCATGCGGTAAAAGTGGCGTAATCCGCATTGTGATATTGAACAACATTCCATACAAACCATAAAACCAGCGGGATATTTGCAATCGCTGTAATGCGTTGTTTCATCCAGTGATCACTACCATGACCAGCGGCGCCAAGTCCGCGCGCGCGCGCCAGAGGGGTTTTCATGCCTTCATTTTCCCATTTCAATTTCATCTATTCGGCTCCTTGTACATCAAGTTGCGCCAGAGTTTGCGTCTCAGCGGGTTTATCTTCTGGGAATTTTGAGTAAAGCGCAACGCCCCATGCCAAAGCCGTCAGTAGTAAAGTGCCCGCCAAAACGGCATAGCCCGCGCGATAAGCATTTTCAATTTTGAATAAACGCCCCGTATCCCAGAACAGGTGGCGAATGCCGTTGCATAAATGGTAAAAAAGTGCAACTGACCAACCAAAGATCAGGAATGTCCCGAAACCACTGCGCATAAAGCCCGATACGGCTTCGTAGGCATCCTCTCCGGTTGCAGCCGCCACAAGCCAGATCGTGACGAGAAGTGTGCCGATAGACAAAGCAACCCCACAGGCGCGGTGTGTAATCGACAAAACAGAGGTCATTTGCGGCTTGTATACCTGCAAATGTGGTGAGAGGGGGCGTTGTTTCTTTTCACCCGTTTGACTGGTCATGTTCATATCCCTTTGAAAGTAGTGCTTTTGAAATACCTAAAAACACAAAAAAGCTCAAGACATTAATCATATAATGTCTTGAGCTTATTTCAATGCGTATTCGGGTATTTTCTAAAAATAACTATTAGCTTCTTAATTTGCCTTCTTTGATCAAAAGCTCGGCGATCTGAACGGTATTAAGCGCCGCACCTTTGCGAAGGTTATCCGCCACGCACCAGAAATTCAGCCCGTTTTCAACTGTGATATCCTCGCGTATGCGTGAAATATAGACATCATCTTCGCCCTGAACTTCATTTGGCGTTACAAATTCCAGATCTTCTTGTTCCAGATCAACAACGGTTACGCCCGGCGCAGAGCGCAATATATCCTTCGCTTCAATAGCGCTGATCTCGTTTTCAAGCTCGACATTGACCATCTCCGCATGGCCGATAAAGACCGGAATGCGAACGCAATTCGCGCAGACTTTAATTTTAGGATCGAGGATTTTCTTCGTCTCGACCATCATCTTCCACTCTTCCTTGGTCATACCGTCATCCATAAACACATCGATTTGCGGAATGGCATTAAAGGCAATTTGCTTCGGATAGACATTCGGCATCGGTGTTTGGTTGGCATAGATACCTTTTGTCTGATTGAACAGCTCGTCCATTGCATTCTTGCCTGTACCTGATACGGATTGATAGGTCGAAACCACAACGCGCTTGATTTTTGCCACATCATGCAGGGGTTTCAACGCCACAACCATTTGTATGGTCGAACAGTTCGGGTTGGCGATAATGCCTTTTTTAATATCATTGATAGCTTCCGGATTTACCTCCGGTACGACCAATGGTACATCGGGATCCATGCGCCAGTGGGATGTATTATCAATCACAATCGCGCCAGCGGCTGCGGCCTTGGGTGAATATTCAGCCGAAACTTTCCCCCCCGGTGAGGACAGCACAATATCAACGTCGCTAAAATCAAAAGTCGCAAGATCACGCACCTTAAGGTCGTGGTCGCCATAAGATACTTCTTTACCCACTGAACGTGAGGAGGCCAGCGCGATTACTTCATCGGCTGGAAAATTACGTTCGTCCAGAATTTTGAGGATTTCGTGCCCGACATTACCGGTGGCGCCGACAACTGCAACTTTATATCCCATTCTAATCTCTTCCTTTTTCTCTTTAAGGGCGTTGCTTCGCCCTTTAGATGTTTCTAATATGCTTCATCGCTTGCGCTTTCTTAAAAAGAAAAATTAAGCGATTATTTTTCCTTCAAGCCTTATAGCTGTTTAACTTGAGGGGTTTCATTGGTATGATAGGTTTGTCTTTATTGCAAGAAAATTTGAAAATTACATGGATCAGAGCAACACAATACGCGAATTAGAGCAGAAAGTCGCAGAGGCCGACGCGCTCGCGCAGATGAAGTCCAATTTTCTTGCGATGATCAGCCACGAAATACGCACTCCTATGCAATCGATTTTCGGCCTTCTCGAGTTGATCGCTGATGAAAAACCAGATGAAAAAATTGCTGAAATGGTCAAAACCGCGCAAGGCTCGGCCAGTGGTTTGCTTGAAATCCTCGATGATGTTCTGGATTTTGCAAAAATGGATGCTGACAAGATGGAGCTGGATCAGTTCGAAGTTCCTGTGCGCCTTCTTGTGCGCGGCCTTTTGGAGGCTTTGGCCGTTAAGGTTCACGGCATTGATGTCGAGCTGATTGATGATATTGATAAGGATGTGCCATTCGTTATTGAGGGTGACCCTAAACGCTTGCGCCAGATCATTATGAATTTGTGCGGCAATGCGATGAAATTTACAAACAAAGGTACAGTGACCGTCAAAGTCAGCACGAATGTCAAGCACATCACTGTCCCTGAAAACGGTGTTGCCCTGCGCTTTGAGGTGATTGATACGGGGATCGGCATGAGCAAAGAAGTGTGCGATCGCCTGTTCAAAGCTTTTGTTCAAGCGGATAGCTCGACGCAGCGCAAATATGGCGGTACGGGCCTTGGGCTATCAATCTCCAAAAAGCTCGTCGAGCTTATGAAGGGCCAGATCGGCGTGGACAGCGAGGAGGGAAAAGGCTCTTGCTTCTGGTTTGAAATTCCGACCCGTGCGGTGGATGAAAAATCGTCCGCACAAAACCTTCCGAAGCTGGATGGTATATCTGTCCTATCGGTTGAAGATCACCCGCAAGGGGCAAAGGAAATCGTGAATTCCCTACGCTCTATGGGTGCGAATGTCGAGAGCTGCCCGACCTATAAGGAGGGTCTGAATCTTATGCGCCGCCGCCCCTTTGATGTGGCGGTTATCGATCAGGGATTGCCCGATGGATTGGGGCTGGATCTGATCAAGGAAATCATGAATGAGCGCCCCAATACTGGCTTGATCATGTATACAGTGCGCGATGATGTCGGCCTGTCACACAGCTTAACCGCGCTGGGCGTGACATATCTTACGAAACCCGCCAGCCGGATCGGGCTGGGCGAAGCGGTGTTTGATGCCTCCAGCAAATCCGCAATCGCGGGAATAGATGGCCCATCGCGCCTTTTGATCGCCGAGGATAACCCCAGCATTCAAGATATTTTGAAACGCCAGATCAAAAAAATGGACATTGATGTTGATTTTGTCGATGACGGCGAACAAGCTTATGCGGCCATTCAAACAGGCAATTATGGGCTTGTATTGACCGATTTGCATATGCCCGAACTCGACGGTTATGGCCTTGTTAAGCGCATCAGGGATGAAGAGCAAGGCACGGATAAACATTTCCCGATCATCGTCTTTACCGCCGATGTTCAAATGGCACAGCGCGAAACCTATCTTAAGCACGGGTTCGATGAGTGTTTTTTAAAGCCTGTGTCATTAGGGCAATTCAAGCGCCTCCTTATACGATGGGGGCTGTATAGCGAAGAAGAATGCAAAGGCGAAAAGCCAGCAGAAACGAAAGAACAAGCGACAGGGGATGATGCGCCGGTTATCGACCGTCAGGCTATGATCAGGCAGCTCGGCGCATTCGATGAAACAGCGCTGGAAATGCTTAATATGTTCGTAGAGTTCACGCAGCCTGAAATTGACACGATGCTGGAGATGCAAAAAGCGAATAATTTGCACCAGCTCTCGGAAATCGGTCATTCCTTGAAAGGATCAGCGCTTTCGGCGGGGTGTACGCATCTGGGTCAGGCTGCATCTGATCTACAAGATGGTGCTGCCGACGGCAAGCCCGTTGACCATATCATCGAGAAAATCGTGTCCGAATTGGAGCGTGTGAAAATCGAAGTAGATAGATTGAACCGCGAAGGTATAAAAAGCGCAAATATAAAGGCGGATTAAAAGATGAGTGACAATCCTGATAAAACAAAGTGGCAGGCGTTGATGCGCGGTCAGGTTATTTCTTCAACCGGCCTAAAATTCTCGCGCCTTGTGCAACTGGTTGATCAAAAAGCGCAAGTGATGATCTTGCTTAATTCTATTCTGATCCCGGTATGTATCCGCGGATTTTACGATCCGGTCTATCACTGGCCTGCGATTATCTCTATTGTCACCTCATGTATCAGCATTCTGAGCGCGATTATCTGTATCTACCCAAAGCGTAAGATGCGCAAACCCGGCACGCTCGAGATGAATTACCTGCACTTTAATGATATCGGCCACATGAAGCGTGATGATTTTATGAGCCAATTCATGCCGATGTTTAATGACAGTGAAAAACTGGCCGAACTGGCGGTCAAAGATCTGCATGATATCGCCCGCAACTCACTGATCCCGAAATATGTCTGGATCAAGCTGTCCTATGGGGTGTTCTTTTTCGGGAATATTATAGCCATCGCGACGATGACGGTTTTGTTTTAGAGATCAGAAGCGCCGCAACTTGTATCAATGTTATCATCGGCATGCGGGCCGGTGCCTTGATTGACCATCCAGATGCGCAGACAGGTATCACCATCTTCGCATACAACGCCCGTCACTGCAGGGGTGCTTAAATCGACATCACTTCCGCTGGCTACGATAACATCGGCTTCACAGGTCGAATAGTTGCTGTCGATTTTATCCAGCGCCGCCGCAAGGAACGCATCTGATTTTTCGGTTGAAATCCAGAAAAAGACACCGTTTGTATCGTTGTAATATTTCCACGGCTTGAAGAGGTCTGGCGGTGGTGGCATGAATTTGCCCGATGATCCGCCGAAGATCTTTTGGTGATGATTGGCTGTCCCGTCATTGTGACCCGGACAACGGATATCGCCAACGGTAATGTCGGAGGCGCGATCGCCTGCATCGAGATATGTTGAATTCGGATAGATCGGAAAACGACTATTGGCGCCGGCATGTGTCGCCAAGACGCCAGCATCACCATTGCTGTATTTAAGCACGCATTCTTGAATAGCGCTACGGATCGTATCGGTTTGACCCTGCAGCGCCGCAACCGAGCGGAACGAGCTTTGTGAAGATGTCTGCTGCGACGAGGGCTGCATAAAGCTGAAGGTCAGCGCCGCCAGCAAAGCAATCGCGATCAGGATATAAACAAGCGCGCTACCCTTTTCAGACGCGCGCTTGGATTTATTTTTAGTGAACAATGTCATTATTTCTCAATAAGTACGTGATAGTAGATAAATGTGTTCGGAGTTGTGCTTGAATCGATCATGCATCCAAATGGTTGACCTGCCAGATCTGCAGCATCAGTATCACCGATATCTTCGCCATCAATATCCTCCATTGAAACGCCATTTCCGTCAACATCGGCATCTGCGATATTATCAGCATATGACGCATCTGTGAAATCATTTGTGACATCTATGGAGGCTATATCCAAGCCCATCTCCTCATTAATGCGCTCGCATATACCTCTTGTGATACCTGGTAAGAATGCGATTACATCATTACCGCCACTACCGTTCGTGCCCACATTTACAATCTCGAAAAGACGGTTAAAAAACCACTGGCCGGGTTGACCATCGGCCATGACATCGGCCGGGGCTTCTGCATATGTGGCACCGCCGCCATCGGGATGAAATACACAATTCGCAGAGTTTGCAGTACAGTCATCACCAAAATCTACCGGATAATCAAATTGTAATTCCTCATCTACAGCACCATTTGAAACCATCATGCGTAATATGCTCGTTCTGACAGATGCAGGATATTGTGTTAAGGATGCCGAATTAACCAAGTTTGTTTCATTATTCGTATCACCGCCACCCGATCTGGAGCTCTGCGTCACCGCGTAGGATAGAGCCGCAAAGAGCGCGACCGCAATCAGAATAAGGAACAAGACGTTACCGCTTTCATTTTGTCTCATCTCGTTTTTGTTCATGTTTTCTATCCTATCTTTCTTTACCTAGTTAAAATTTATTATATCATCCAGACTGACTGACTGAAACCTTATTTATCTTCAAAGAGGCGGAAAGTGGGCTTTTTTGACACTCTCTACCCACACACATCGTGTCAATATTCACGCGCCATCCAGAGCCGCCATTCTGGATATGGCCGATCGCCTCGCGAAATTGCCCGAACGCCGCTGTACTTTTTGCAGTGACCAGCACGCTCGCGCCACTGGCTTTAATCTCTAACCCTCTATAGATGGGACTGATTTTATCAATAAATTCCCGAACCTCATTGGCATCAATAGCCACATTGGCAATGGTCGGCACATTTGGCTTTAGGGCTTGCGCCTCTTGAATTTCGTTACGGATTTCAGTCAATTGCTGCAGCTGAAGCGTGGTAAAAAGCCCCAAGGCCGCCGCCCCGCCCCAAATACAAGCCGCGACAAGCAATATTGTTTTATTGGTGTTGTGCGGCAGTTTTTCCAGAAATGCGTTAAGGTCCTCAGTCGCTTGCGCGGACGTGAACTTTTTAAGGCTTCTCCAGTCGAAGTTTTTTAATTTTTGTTCTGCTTTTTTAAAATCCACAATTGATCCAAATATAAATAGAGTGGTTTAAAATTAAATTATAATTTATTTTAAATGATAGAGGTTAACAGAATTTTAAAGTTTTATTTTAAAAAAATCCACTAATATACGCCTATCGGTTTCCCTTCACTCGAATTCTATTATCTTTCTCTTCATTATTATCATCGACTTGCACCGAAAACCTCTGCTGTACGGGCTGAACGAATGCAGGGGGGATTAGTGCCTCCCATTGCGCTCTGTTGCCGCTGACCTCATAGCGCACCAAAGTCCCGTCGAGCTTCGACAGCCCATCGAGAATTTCCTGAATTCGTACCATGTGTTTGATCGTGTCACTCTGCATGGCGTTATAGGCATTGACCATCAATGTGTTGGCGGCCTCATTGGTTTGCAGCTTTACACTCGCCAGATCACGGTTGATCATATTTACGGCAACATAGCTATAGAGAAGAACAAGCGCGGAAATTAATGCGACGAACATACCCGATAAAACTAGCATGCGCGCAGTCGCACGGCTTAGCTTTTCGGTTTTCAATTGTCGGTTACGCCATAGCACGATGTCGGCCACTTCAGGATTAATGGTCACAAAGTTTGCGTCCATGCTCTGGACGCGCGGCAAAATTGTCCTGGATGCACCGAGGAAAACCTGCATGCGCCCTGTCTCCGGATCCCATCTAAGGGCGGAGGCCAGACCTTCTTGCTCGTAGAGGTAGACCGTTTCTTTATCCCAATATTCACTATTGCCTGGAAGAGCCGTGGCCAGTGGACACCAGCTATCGGGATATGAGGCGAGCTCTTCGGATGGACAGGCCAGATACCAAATGCGCTTTTCATCTATAGAATAGGTAAAATGGATTTTTTCGGTGCCACAGGCCTGCGAGGCAGCGTTCCAAACTGCTTCTTCTTCTGTACCCGGGATGTGCGGGATAACCCCGCCGACCAGCTCATGCGGTAGATGAGGAATTAAATTGCGGTTAAACTCCTTTGCCTCGCCAGAGACATAATCCGCCAAGCCCGGGGACGGACGTGAGGCGGCATTAGCAGGTTTAGCTGCTTCGGCCCCTATATTTTTATCCTTTTTATTCCCGAACATTTAATATATTCCCTTTTGTCTAAATCGATCCTTGCATTAATCCGCCCATCATCGAATCCATGCTCATATTCATAACGGTTAGGGCGTAGATGGCGCTCCCGAAAGCTATAACTAGGAAAACACCGGTCATCGCAAAGGCAAGCCATACGATTAAAGAGTGTTTTGTCTTTGCAGATTGCGAACGCATTTCCGAAATAGACTCCATTACTGTAGCAACTTGCTCGAGATCAGACAAGGCTGCAAGCTCTAAACGCTCTGCGCGGCGAAGAGGTTCTCTGTCCAATGCCGAACCCAATGACACCCCGCGCGAGAGATCTTCTAGCGAATTTTCCCAATATTGAATAACTTCAGGCACTGTGGAGGCTTCTGATGATTGCTCCAATGTTGCGTTAATCGGCACGCTCCCGCGCAGCATCCGCGATGCTGCCATCATGGAATCTCCGAAGGCAAGATCGCGCATATACGCGCCGATAAGTGGAATTTTGCGCACTATGCGCGCGGTTGGCCAGTCTTTTTTACCGCGATTAAGCCAGTAAGAAAAAATACACCAGCACATAAAAGCCCCAAAAGCGATCGATGTCCATATCAGGGTGTCCCACGTCAGACCCAGATTGCCGACAACTTTTTCGAACTTGGCCAGCGCTTCCGGGTCGGTGGGCGGGTTGTCTCTAAACCATTTCAAAACCATATCTTTACCCGCCCAAAGCGAGGTCACGATCGAGAACACATCAAAACCAAGCCAACCCATGGTCCCCATAATCGCGCGGGCATTTTTCTTCTTTTGTGTGATCGAGTGAATAGCATGCGGAATTCCCTCCACCAGCTTGTTTGCACGCTCTGACCCCGACAGAATAGCCAGTGTAGAGTGGTCGAAAATCTGCAAGGCTTTGAGGGCATCGATAACGCCCAATCCTCTGGCCAATGCTTCGCGGGCGGGCGCGAGGATATTTTGACGGCGTGGATTGGTCTCGGCCTGAATAATCTTCCATAGCGCAACGCCCGGGGAGGAGGCGGTCGAACGGAATTGAATACCGCGCAAAAGCTGGACCTGCCACCATGTCGAGCGCGCCAAAAGGCGCTCTAGCGGCGAGCGCTCATGCGGGCGTACAGATAGCACATAACCGCCTTTTTTTATGATAGCCGTGCGCACATCATCGGGAGAGGGCAGATAAAACGTCTCCGTGACCTTTTTGGGTCCGGAGGTCGTTTCGTATGCTATTTCTGCAATCCATTGCTGCAAATCCGAAGACTCCTCAAATAATATAGAATTTGAACATTACTGTTCTAGGTAGGATAACGCGGCTCTCGGATCGACCAGCCCGGTTGTGACCAGATCGACCAGCCCTTCGCGGCGTGTGTGGACAACAACGCCATCCTCATGGATAACATTATTCACATTACTCATTAAACCTTCGTAAATGCCGTTTCTTTGCGCAGGGCCGACCGTAATGATCAGTGCATCAAGCAAGAGTGTACGTCCCGTAATTCCTGTGCGGTTACAAAGATCACACCCAGCTGCGTTATGGCGACGTACGCGTGCATCGGGGGGAATATCTAGTTCCTGCAGTTCATGGGGTTGCAAAACCTTATCGGCGCTATCTTTATGCGCACAACCCTGACAAAGCGTACGCACCAGACGTTGGTTTAAAATACAACGCACCTGTTGCGCCAGCGTATAAGTGGAAGAGCGCTCTCGCTCATGCGGCATAAGGGATTTTAAACGCTCAAATGTTTGAAGCGCCGTATCGGCGTGAACGGTCGAAATCACCGTATGACCGGATTCTGCGGCTTTCAGTGACGTTTCAACCGTATCGGCATCACGCATCTCCCCGATGATAATATAGTCAGGATCGTGACGCATTGAAGCGCGGATCAGATCGGCAAACGCCCCGCCTGCCATTCCCGGCCTAACCTGCCATTGCGTGGCATAACGAAGCTCGTATTCGATCGGATCTTCGATTGTCAAAACATGACGGCGGCGGCGGTCAATTTCCTGCACGCACGCATAAAGCGTTGTTGTTTTACCAGACCCCGTAGGCCCTGAAAGCAGGATCAAACCCCCGCCACCTTTAATATCGGGTGAAAGAAGTTTTGCCAAATGCTCGCCCACATCCTGATGGCGGCGGAACAGCTCGTCAAAGCCTTTTAGTGCCGCGCGATCGAGAAGACGTAAAGTCAGTTTTTCACCATCTTGCGCTTGCGGCCCTGCGGCCACACGAACATCAATTGCTCGCCCCTGCCATGTAAAGCCGAAACGACCGTCTTTCGGAGTTGATCTATCACCGAAGTTCAAACCCGCATCGCGCTTTAAAAGCGTGGTTAAACGCGCCATTTCCTCATGAGGGAGCAAATGCATCGGCATCATATCACCATCAATTCGATAGTGAATCCAGTTCGGGCTGTCGGGGTTATTATCCTGAAGCAAGTGAATATCGGATGCGCGCATCTGCAGCGCTTCGGCCAGCATATCGCGCTGGAATTGGTTGAGGAGCAAACCGTTGTCAGGGTCGTTTAGCCATTGTGAGAGGGTCTTCTCGCAGCGATCAGCCGATAGATCATGCACCGAGCGCAAAGTATCAATCAGCTCTTTACGGTCCCAGACCTCGATCTCGATACGATCAACGGCAAAGCCTGAACGCTGGGCGGTGGAGATAAGCGTTTCGATCTGGCGATCATTCAAATCATGCAATGGAGCCACGCGGATAACGCCATCACGCAGGCCAATCAAATGGATAGAGAGTGGTAGCCAGCTTTGTACCGGCAAAATCGCGCGCAGCTGATCACCCGTAGCACGGTCTTTGATCCCTTGCTCTTCAATCTCAGAAGCCGGAACATGTGCGCCCGCCATATCCAACAATTGTTCTGTCGAGCGGGCGATCCCTTGCTCGAGTAGCATCGCGCGTTCACGCTGGACCATATCCAGATAGCGCTCACGCCCTTCTTTGGTACGGCGAGGATCGACGCGGCGGCGCTCAACACCGCCGGGCGGCTCATGGACTACGCTCTGGCGCTGCTCTGGAGGTTGCTGTGGTGGCTGCTCATCACTCATGTCTTATTCCGATGCTGTATCCGAGCCAGAAGACACATCGTCGCTATCTTCTTCAGCCGTTACGCGGTTTAGTGAGGATAGAGATCTATCGAAGAGGAGAAGAATTCTCTGCCCCTGATGGGTAAATTCGATTCCGTTTTTCTGGATAAGAACCATCCACGGAATACCGCCCAAAACGCTTTCCTCATTGTCATAAACAATACGACTTCCGCCCGGACCATTAATGATCGCACGTGTGGGAGAGAAGGATGTAATTTTATAGCCATCCAGTACACCGGCGGGGTTAATGTTACCGTTAGCGGTTTTATAGACCATGCTCTTGTTACGCGCCGCGGCATTGGCTTGATTGGTATTGATGTCACCATTGTTGTCGCGCTCATCAGATGAGAAAACCTGCATATTGCCGTCACCGCTGAGCATAATCGCTTTTTGATCTTGCGAGACAGTAGCAACAGATTCGCCCATAATCGGAATAACCAAGACGCCGCGTGCGCCGTCATGCAGGATTTGGATATCATCCAGAACTTCACCCACACGTGTAGGTGACCATGTAACAGTTAGCGGGCACGCTTCTATAGGTTCGAGCGTCATGCCTTGACTACACCCGCCTTCTTTAAAGCTGATCCCGTTGTCAGAGCCTGAGCTGCGGATATCATTCAGTGTCAGGTCGCTATCGCCTGAATTGACCAGCGATACGGTAATTGCGGATGCAGTAGAGATATCGTTACCGAAATCTATCTCGCTTTGTGATGAAACCAAAAGGCCGCGCCCGGGAACCGCTTGCGGGAAAATTTCTGCCTGCACGACGTTTTCAGGTGCGTACTCACCTTTTAGCGGAATACTCGAAATGCCTGTTGGCCCGGTATGCTCAATGACCAGTACCCCAGATGAGCGCCCTTTTAGCTTCGGGGACCATGTGATGGTCGCTATACAGGCTTGTCCCGCTTCTAGCTTGGGGCAATTGGCGTTAACTGAATAGCCTGAGTTTGTCGCAGTATCGAGATAAATATTCGTGAGTTCAATCGGGTTTGAGGTAATATTGCGCAAAATTACAGGCTCGACCAACGCTTGGGAGTTGGCTAATGATCCGAAATCGACGTCTGAGGGTATCGCGTCAATGTCACTCGAGAGCTCATCGCCCGCACCTTCAGATGTTTCAACAGTTCCCGAAATTGTAGAGGTCACAAGGCGTGTACGGCCACTGTGGGACATCAACATTTCGACGCGCCATTGGCCGGGTTGCAGACCTTTTACAGAGAGCGCAATCGCACATTCCGCACCCGAGCTCAAAGGTTCCTCCTCACATTGGTTCATGGACACATTGGCCGATACAGTCGATGAGGGGTAAAGACGGATAAGGCCGGTTTCGATTGGCAGGCCGCCATCATTTCTGAACAGAACAACAACCTGCGCCGTCGCACCAAGAGGAATAGCGCCGCCGTCAATTGTCGGAGAAGATGGAACGAGGCCGCCCCCCGAAGTTGTGCCCGAGCTACTGCCCGGATCGTCGAAGCCGGGATATTGTGCATGCGCATAGGGGGCTGTACCAAGACTTAAAAGTCCGAGGCTACCTAATGCGATCAATGTATAACGTTTAAATAAAGGGTGCATGATTTGATTATAAGGACGGGTTAAACGAATCAGTTAAGATCCACTTTATTAATAATATAGCATGAAAATTATCCCCAAAATAATGAAAAACATGAGTTTTTCTCATTTTTTTATATCTTTAGCTTGATTTTATCCAACTATCTGGAGGGGTCGAGGAGTGATGAGGGGATACCGGTAACCATATTTCCATCGAATTGTGCGTCCGATGCAGATACGGCAGTTGCATTAAATGCGTCATGATCTGAAGTTTCGGATGTGTAAACAATCACGCGCGGCTTAAGTAAGAAGACCAGTTCTGTATTTGATTCGCTTTCCGAACGCGATGTCGGGAAGAATGGCTGGCGGAAGCCGGGACCGGATTTATCAAATTCGTCATTCTCGCGCACAAGACCTGCGATCAACAATGAATCACCCGGACGAATACGGATTTGGGTTGAGAGCTCGCGCTCGGTCGTTGTCGGAAGGCGCAAGACGGTGCCTTCGGCTTCGAAATCATCGAACCCTTGGAATTCCTGTAGGGCAATATCAATTGTTCCATAAATAGTGGCGTTGTCCCAAGCACTTCCGATGGTCAGGGTAAAGCCGGTATCAACAGAATCTGTTTCAGTAGATACGGTGGTTTCGTCCCCTTCGACCGTACGGCTGAGTGAGGAGACGTAGTTAACCGTATCTGCCGCACGCAAGGTGGCTTCAGCGCCGGATAGAACCGTGATTTGTGGCTGTGAAATCGTCTTAACCGCACCATAATTAGAGATAAATTGCAGCACGCTGTCAGTGTTATAGGTCAGCTGCCCGCCTGCTAAGCTTGGTAAACCAATGCTGACAGGTGTATTGGAGGTCGTGCCGATCGCACCGGGAATGCTGATATTCATGCCGCCGATTTTACCGAAATCCGTCCAGTTAATCCCCGTTTGGTTGGATGTGGTTAAACCAACCTCCCAGATATAAACTTCAAAAACGATCAGAGCTGTAGACGAACGAATGCGCTGAAAATAACGCTCAGCTAAATCGGCTGTACGGTTTGTGGCCTCATAGATGATAGTGCGTGTAGCACTTTCTGTAATAGGCGATGTGCCTGTAATCGCGGCCAATCCGGAAGATAAAGAGCCGAGGAAATCACTGTCTCCACCAATTGGAGGAATAGTCACTGTAAATGTTTGCGTGTCTTTGATAACGAGCAACCCGTCTTCAAAAGAACAATAAAGGTCGGCAAGGCTACATACCTTTTGTACAACACGATCAAGTGGCCCGCGTAAATTCGCAACCGTAATCGTGCGCGTTAAGCCTTCATTGGTCTCAAAAGCCAACGGAATTTGATAATCGGCTAAAATAAGTTGGAGCGCACCTGCCAGAGTTTCAGAACGCAGCTCGAAAGGCCCGACAACTTCGTTCGGCAGGGGCATGCCGCCCTCGGCTTCTGGAACCAGAACATCACTGCCCAAAGGGAGATATAAAACGCTGTCAGGCTTTGAATTGATCGCTTCAGGGCGCTCATCAGCCATGGTCGGAGACGGGATTTTCGCGGTTCTACCTGATGGCGCAAAGACATCCGCACACCCTGATAGCGACAGCGCAACGCACGCGCATGACAAAAGAAAAGCTTTGCGGTCGAAAGCTTTTGAAGCCTGCTTAAACAGGGCGTCAACGATCTTTATGTTTGGCGTCAGGATTGTCGCCTCCGGGCTTCTATAGTTCGTGTCACTGTTTTGATCAGTCTGTCCTTTTGTACCGGTTTCATCAGTACAGCTGTCACAGACCATTTGTTAGCTTCATTGAGTAAATCGGGATTTTGATCTCCTGTCACTAGGATGATAGGAGTTTTTATATCTTGTCCACGGATAGATTTTATAAATTCAAGACCATCCAGTGGCTCCATACGGACATCGACAATGGCCATTTCGATGTCGTTGCTCATGCTATCAAGCGCTTGGCTGCCATCTGTGCACTCTATAACTTCAAATCCCTCGTCTTTTAGGAATTTAACAATCTGCATTCTCACAAAGTTATTATCTTCGGCAACGAGTATTTTTGCAGGTTGAACCATAATTATCCTTTTATGCTTTTTACAGCACCTCATAAATATATCGGTACTTGATTGAAAGTGATTCTATCGCGTACGATTAACAAAGTCCATATCCAAAGCCTCAATGGTGAAAGGCTTACCAATAATGAATGTTGCAAAACTTTTAATATGCGCAGTGTTATGTGCCGCCGCTGCTTTGTTGTGGCGCCTGTGGATTGTGGATATGCGCGAGCGATTATTGCCTAATATTTATGTTTTTCCCCTTGCATGCCTTGGCGTACTTTTCCATTTTTTGACAGATAATGTCTTTAGCACATGGCAGGACACGGCCCTTGGCGCGTTGCTTGGAGGTGGGCTTTTACTTACCATTCGCACTATAGCAAACTGGCATTACAAGCAAGACACGCTTGGCCTTGGGGATGTGAAGCTCTTAACCGCCTCCGGCATCTGGCTGGGGCTGGATTATAACCTCGCAGGGTTGATTCTCGGCGCGTTAGCGGGGCTTCTTCATGGGCTCGTCGATGCTGTCCTCATCTATCGCAAAAGCGGAAAATGGCCAGACATGGGAAGATTGGAAATTCCCGCCGGCCCCGGCTTTATTGTTGGTATTCTGATCGCCGCCATTGTGAAATTCGCATCCCTGCCGTACATTATTTTTTAATGAATAAGGCTCTTCAAAACATCCGCGTTCTCGACCTCACCCGCGTCCTTGCAGGGCCTTATTGCACGCAAATGCTGGGCGATATGGGTGCGGATATTATTAAGGTTGAAAAGCCGGGTGCAGGTGATGATACCCGCCAGTGGGGGCCGCCCTTTTTGAAAGACGCCGAAGGCAATGACACATCGGAAAGCGCGTATTACCTGTCTTGCAACCGAAGCAAAAAATCCCTCGCCATCGATATCAAAACCGAAGAAGGGCAAGCGCTGATCCTGCGCCTGCTCGGGCGCTGCGATGTGTTAATTCATAATTTCAAGGTTGGTAATTTAGAAAAATACGGCCTTGGCTATACACAGCTTAAAGATAAATTCCCAGCCCTCATTTACTGCGCCATTTCAGGCTTCGGACAGACCGGCCCTTTGGCGCATGAGCCGGGCTATGATTTCCTCGCGCAGGGGATGGCGGGGCTTATGGCCTCAACGGGCGAGCCTGACGGCCAGCCGATGAAAGTGGGTGTAGCATTAAGCGATATCATGACGGGCATGAACGCGGCGATTGGTATTTTGGCCGCACTAAACAGTCGAGAGCAGACGGGCAAAGGCCAGATGATTGATGTGTGCCTGACCGATACTACGCTGGCGGCCATGACCAATATCGCGCAATATTATCTGACTTCTGGCAATCTCGCCCTGCGCCTTGGTAATGCGCATTCAACGATTGTTCCCTATCAAACCTTTGAAGCCTTGGACGGGCATATCATCATCGCGGTCGGCAATAACGACCAGTTTGCAAGACTTGCGGGGCTTCTTAAGCACGCTGAATGGGGGAGCGATGAGCGCTTTGCCTCTAACCGTGCCCGTGTTGAAAACCGCGAAACCCTCGTGCCCTTAATTGCCGCTGAAATCGTCAAGCACTCTATTGAATATTGGCTGGGAAATTGCGATGCGCTGAACATCCCGTGCGGCCCCGTTAATACGATGGATAAGACTTTCGAAATGGAACAGATTAAAGAGCGTGGTATGAGAATTGAGATGGATCATCCGCTCTCGTCCAAACCAACACCGTTAGTCGGTTCGCCGCTAAAATTCTCGGAAACACCTGTGAATTATGATTTGGCTCCACCCACAGCAGGCCAGCATACAGAGGAGATTTTGCAAAAATTGCTTGATCTTACCCATCAAGATATTGCACAGCTAAAAGACCGCAAAATAATAGGATAAATAATGAAACACTTGCTCGGCATAGATGAATTGGATAAAGCGCAAATCATGGCTTTCCTCGACAAGGCGCAGTCTTATTCCGAGGCGCTTAGTAAAGGCGACTGGGATAAAGAGCGCTTGCGAGGTAAGATCATCCTGCATCTGTTTTTTGAGCATTCCACGCGTACACTCACCTCATTCGAGATGGCCGCAAAGCGCTTAGGCGCGGATGTCATTAACTGGAACCCGGAAACATCCTCCCTGACTAAAGGCGAGAATTTCATCGATACGATTGATACGCTCAAATCCATGATCCCCGATGCCATCGTCATGCGCCATGCCGATTACGGCGCGCCGAAAACGGTTGCCGCGCGCTCTGGCTGCCCTGTCATAAATGGCGGCGATAGCTGGCGTGAACACCCGACGCAAGCCTTGCTCGATGCACTGACCATGAAGCAGCATTTCGGCAAGATCGAAGGCCTGAATGTCACCATTATCGGCGATATTGCGCACTCCCGCGTGGCCAGTTCGAATCTGCAGCTCTTGAGCAAGCTCGGCGCGAATGTTCGTGTGATTGCGCCAGCCGTCCTCATGCCGCAAAAACTCCCTTTCGAAAATATTGAGAAGTTTGAATCCCTAGCCGATGGCTTGCCAGGCTCGGATGTTGTAATGACCTTGCGTCTGCAAAAAGAGCGCATGGATCGCGCGCTCATTGAATCGGACGCTGCTTATTTTAATGAGTTCGGCCTGACCCTTGAGATGATGGACAAGTTCGCGCCCAAGGCCGTTGTGATGGACCCCGGCCCTTTGGTGCGCAATGTCCAGATCGCCGATGACATCGCCGAAGACCCGACCCGATCCCTCATCCTGAAACAAGTCGCCAACGGCATCCCAACCCGTATGGCTGTCCTTGATATTCTGGTGGGTGATTGATGACGTTTGATGAAATTACACCCGAAATGGCCGTGTCGTTCAGTTTTGAAAAGACAGCGCTTATGCTTTTTTTCATGTATATATTTCCCTATCTTATTGGCTCAATCCCTGTTGGTTTGATTTTAAGTAAGGTTTTTCTAAAGAAAGATATTCGCACGGTTGGTTCAGGAAATATTGGCGCGACAAACGTCTTACGTACGGGCAGTAAGAAACTTGCGATTGCTACACTCTTTTTAGATCTTCTGAAAGGCGCATTGCCTATAATGGGGGCGTATTTACACCATGGATTTGGGTTAAGGCCAGAGGCGGTTTTAACAACGGGTATGTTCATCATCCTCGGCCATTGCTTCCCCGTCTGGCTCAAATTCAAGGGCGGCAAGGGCGTGGCGACCGCGTTCGGTGTGCTTATCGCTGCTGTGCCATTGGCTGGCGCAATAACGGGTGTAGTGTGGATTTCAACAATTTTCATCACTCGCATTTCATCGCTGGGCGCATTAGCCGCCTGCGCGATTGCACCAATCGCCACGTATTTTATATATGGCAGCGCACCCGCCGTGATCGTAGCACTGATTTCCGCACTCGTCATCGCCCGTCATCACGCCAATATTATGCGCCTGCTCAATGGTGAGGAACAAAAATTCGGAAAGAAAAAGGATAAGGACGTCATTGCGAGCGAATGAATATGAGCGAAGCAATCCATGGATTGCCGCGTCAGCCTTGACGGCTTCCTCGCAATGACGAAAGATAAGATATGCTACAGACAAAACCTCAAAACGAACCGCTCTCCCAAGACGACAAACTCGGCTGGCTGCGCCTGTCCCGCAGCGACAATGTCGGCCCCATTACCTTTTACCGCCTGATCGAGCGCTTCGGAAGCGCCGAGCGCGCCCTACAAGCTTTGCCTGATATGGCGGCCAAAGGCGGGAAGAAAGGCTTTAAAGCGCCTGATGCCGCGCACGTACAGGCCGAATATGAAGCGCTCAAAAATATGGGCGGCGAGATTGTCACTGCCGCTTGCGAACACTATCCTCTAGCGCTCTCGGCCATTGATGATGCCCCGCCGGTGCTTAGCTATTTCGGCGATATAACCCTCGCTAACAAAAACTGCGTGGCCATTGTCGGTGCGCGGAATGCCTCAATCAACGGCAAGAAATTCGCCTCCCGCCTTGCGAAAGATCTCGGCCAGCGCGATCAAGTCATTGTCTCTGGTCTTGCGCGCGGGATAGACACCGCCGCCCACCAAGGCGCGCTAGAGTCTGGCACAATCGCCGTGGTCGCTGGCGGTATTGATATGATTTATCCGCAAGAAAACAGCGATCTGTTCCACGCCATTAAAGAGCGCGGCCTTATTTTTGCTGAAAGCGCGCTGGGTACAGAGCCAAAAGCGCATTTCTTCCCGCGTCGTAACCGCATCGTCTCTGGCCTATCCAAAGCCACAATTTGCATGGAAGCCACCCTTAAATCCGGCTCACTTATCACGGCCAGAATGGCCGGCGAGCAGGGGCGCGATGTCATGGCTGTACCCGGATCACCTCTTGACCCGCGCGCGCAAGGGCCCAACCATTTGATCCGCGAGGGCGCGACCCTTGTGCGTGATGCCAATGATGTGCTGGAGATTATCCAGAACTTTTCAGGCATTGGCTTCCGCGAGCCGATTTTTGAAGGACAGCTTTATTCAGGGCCCGTTGCGGTCGATGATAATATCCCCGAAAATGCGAGCGAAGATATCCTCGCGCTTCTGTCCTTCACACCGATTGCTGTTGACGAATTGCTTCGAAACTGCCAGTTAAGTATTCCGGCTTTGCAAACCGTGCTCCTTGAACTCGAGCTTGCAGGCCGTATCCAACGTCTCACCGGAAACCGGATTGTCTTGCTGGATCAATAACTTATAAGGATTTAATTTTGAGCGCATCAAATCTCGTTATCGTAGAGTCGCCTGCAAAGGCCAAAACCATCGGCAAATATCTAGGCGATGATTTCGAAGTTCTAGCCTCTTTCGGTCATGTCCGCGATCTGGTGAATAAGGATGGGTCAGTGCTGCCCGATGAAGATTTCGCGATGAAATGGCAGCTGGGCGAGCGCTCAGCCAAGCACGTAAACGACATCAAACGCGCGGTGAAAAAGGCCACCTCAGTCTGGCTTGCACCTGACCCGGATAGGGAAGGAGAAGCCATTGCGTGGCATATACAAGAGATTTTAACAGATGAAAAACTGCTGGAGGGTAAAAATCTTCACCGCGTCACGTTTAACGAGATTACAAAAGGCGCAGTTCAAGAAGCCTTTAAAAACGCTCGCAAACTCGACCAGCCTTTGATCGAGGCGTATCTAGCCCGCCGCGCGCTGGACTATCTTGTCGGTTTCAACATCTCGCCTGTATTGTGGCGTAAGCTCCCCGGTTCAAAATCTGCAGGACGCGTACAATCTGTTGCCCTACGCCTGATTTGTGAGCGTGAATCCGAGATTGAGATTTTCAAGGCCGATGAATATTGGACGATCGAAACCAAAATGCATACAGCCGAAGGTGTCCCCTTTATGGCGCGCCTGACGCATTTATCCGGCAATAAGCTGGGTAAGCTCGATATCGGTAGCGAAACGCAAGCCAAGCACGCATCAGAGCGCATTCGTACCAAAAAGCTCTCCGTTCAAAAGATCGAGAAAAAACAGGTGCGCCGTAACCCTGCGCCGCCATTCATCACCTCATCCCTTCAAATGGAAGCCAGCCGCAAGCTGGGTTTTAGCGCATCCAATACGATGCGTATCGCACAAAGCCTATATGAGGCGGGGTTTATCACATATATGCGTACGGATGGTACAACGCTGTCTAATGATGCGGTCGCACAAGCGCGCTCGGTGATCGGCAAGGAGTACGGCAAAAATTATGTGCCGGACGCGCCGCGCCTTTATAAATCCAAGGCCAAAAATGCCCAAGAAGCACACGAAGCGATCCGCCCGACCGACATCTCTAAACTTCCGGGACGCAGCGGCTCGCCAATGTCCGATGATAGAGAACGCAAGCTTTACGAGCTTATTTGGAAACGCACCGTTGCATCCCAAATGGAAAGCGCTGTGCTTGATCAAATGGCCGTTGATATGTCCGATGGCACCGATGATGTAATCTTGCGCGCCAATGGATCGGTCGTCACCTTTGATGGCTTTCTGACCCTTTATCAGGAAAATGACAAAGACGAAGATGACGAGAAGACGCTAGATGATAAGGATCGTCGCCTGCCGCCAATGAATGAGGGCGATGCGACAAAGCTTGCCGATATCAAAGAAAATCAGCATTTCACGCAGCCCCCACCGCGCTATACAGAAGCATCTTTGGTCAAGAAAATGGAAGAGCTCGGCATTGGCCGTCCATCGACTTACGCGTCAATTCTTCAAGTTTTGCGCGACCGTAACTATGTTGAGATGGATTCGAAACGCTTTGTCCCACAGGACCGTGGACGCGTAGTAACAACTTTCCTCGAAAAATTTTTCACACGCTATGTGGATTATGATTTCACCGCCAATCTGGAAGAAGAGTTGGACGCCATTGCCGGTGGCCATGTTAATTGGAAAGAGGCGATGCGCCAATTCTGGATCGATTTCAAGGCCGCCGTTGACGAGACAAAAGAACTGACCATCACGAATGTGATTGACCATCTCGATGCAGAGCTTGGGCCCCATTTCTTCCAGCCTTCGCCTGAAAATCCCGAGCCGCGTAAATGTAAAGCCTGTGAAGACGGTCGTCTAGGGCTTAAACTCGGAAAATTTGGTGCGTTTATTGGCTGTTCGAATTATCCGGAATGTAAATTTACGAGGCCATTGGAGTTAGCATCCGGTGATAGTGACGCCGCAAGCGACTCTCTGGCCAATGAGCCGAAAATCCTAGGCACCGATCCCGGGACAGGTCGCACCGTATCGTTAAGACGTGGCCCCTATGGGCCGTACGTACAGATCGATTCGCCGCCTGAGGGCACGGATATTCCTGCGGACGTTATTGAGCAATACGAAAAAGATATCGAAGCATGGAAAGAAGCAAAAAAAGAAGCAAAAAAAGCGGGTGAGAAAGCACCTAAAAAACCGCCTAAACCAAAAAAGCCTGGCCCGAAACGTCAAGGCTTGCCTGCGGGCGTGAGCGTTGATGATGTTACGCTGGAAAAGGCGCTCTCGTTGCTGGCTCTACCACGCGACATCGGCAATCACCCTGAAACGGGTAAAATAATCAAGGCGGGTATAGGCCGCTTTGGCCCCTTTGTTTCACATGACGGAAAATTTGCGTCCATTCCCAAGGATGAAGATGTGATGACCATCGGCATGAACCGCGCCGTTGATCTGATTGCACAGAAAAAAGCTCGTGATGCCGCTAAAGAAGCCGCCAAAGCTGAAGGCAAAGCGCCCGCAAAAAAAGCAGCGCCTAAGAAAAAGGCTACTAAAAAGAAAAGCACGGCCAAAAAGACAACAAAGAAAAAAGCCGCTAAAAAATAGAGGTCTTCTCTTTAAAATCACCCGATTTAAAAGTCATTCAGCTTGAATTCAGCAGGGAGGAATGGCTGAGGATTTCTATTTTTTGATTTTTTCCAATCGCCGACACTGACCATCCCGAAACCTTCATCTAGCGGATAGAGCTTGGTTTTATGCTTAAATGCAAATATTAAATGGATATATTATGCACCGCAGGCGTATGCATATATACTTGTAAACAAAATTAGAGATAGAATAGGGCATGGGATCATCAAAAAAGAACTTTCTGATCGGTAAGCTTCTTCTGGCAATGCCAGGAATTGGCGACCCACGTTTTGATCATGCCGTGATTTACATCTGCGCGCATGACGAAAATGGCGCGATGGGGCTTGCAGTCAATCAGAGCGCACCGGGTGTCGAGTTCGACAAGGTGCTGGAACAGCTTGGCGTATCCTCTGACATCGCCATTGATTTTTCAAAATTCCCTAGGGCGGTTATGCATGGCGGGCCGGTTGATCCCGGACGTGGTTTTTTGCTGCATACCCCTGATTATGTGCAAGAGGAAACAGTGCGCATCAATGATCATTATCATGTAACAGGTACAATTGGGGCACTGGAAAAAATTGCTTGCGGGGAAGGGCCGGAGAATTTTCTCTTTATTCTAGGCTATGCCGGTTGGCAAGCAGGCCAGTTAGAGCAGGAGCTTCAGCAAAATGCTTGGCTCGTGTGCGAGCCGCGAATGGATATTGTTTTTGACGCGGATATGGACGGGAAGTGGGCACGGGCCGTGCGCTCGCTGGGGGTTGATCCTACAATGCTTAGTAGTGATGCAGGCCGCGCCTGATTCTCACTAAGCCGCTAAACGCTTGCTCAAATTCTCGTACTTTTCCAGTTTTTCTAAAGGGCCTAGCGCTGTCAATGTCGGACGGCTTGCAAATATACGCTTCGCCACGCGGCGGATCGCATCGCTATCGATCGCATTAATCTTCTCGCCCAACTGGTCGCGGCTAATAATCTCTCCACGGAAGAGCAGATGCTTGGCGTGTTGGTCAGCGCGCGTCATCATGGATTCTCTTCCCATCAATAGGCTTGCGCGTAATTGCGCCTTGGCACGGGACAGCTCTTCTTCTGTCAGTGTGGACGATAACGCCAAAAGCTCGTCACACACGACAGGCAACGTTTCATCTAAGTGGTCAGGGCCGGTTCCGGCATAAATACCGAATTGCCCGCAATCCTGATAAGCGGAATGATAGGAAAAGATCGAGTAAACAAGGCCGCGCTTTTCGCGTACCTCTTGGAACAGGCGTGATGACATGCCACTGCCGAGCAAGGTTGAGAGCGCTTGTGCCGCGTAGTAATCCTCATCCAAGCGGCTTAGGCCCTGAAAACCAAGGATAAAATGGCTTTGCTCCAGATCCTTGTTCTGGCGGCATTCACCGCCGCGATAGCTTGCTTCAAGGCGGTTTTTATCACCGTTTTGCGGAATATCCTTAAACAGATCACCAACCTTAGCGACAAAGGCATTATGATCGATATTACCCGATGCGGAAACAACCGTATGTTCAGAAGTATAGAATTGTGTGATATAGCCTGTTAGATCATCATAGCTCATCGCTTTGATCTTATCAGCTGTGCCTAGAATTGGCGCGCCGAAAGCCTGATCGGGATAGGCGGTTTCGAAATGGAGGTCAAAAATCACATCATCGGGTGTATCATTGCACATGCCGATTTCCTGTAGAATAACCTCGCGCTCGCGCTCAATCTCGTCTTGTGGAAGCGTAGAGTTCAGATACATATCGGAGAGCACATCTATGCCGAGATTTGCATCTTCTTTAAGCAAGTGGATGTGATAGCTCGTCATCTCGCGGCTTGTATATGCATTCATCGACCCGCCGACATCCTCGATCTCTTGCGCGATTTGCGCAGCTGATCGGGTTTTTGTGCCCTTGAACAGCATATGTTCGACCATATGCGCCACGCCATTATGCGCCAGATTCTCATCACGCGTGCCGACATTCGTCCAGATGCCCAGCGCTACGCTATCCACACTTGGTACACAATCGGTAATCACACGCAGGCCGCAATCTAATTCGGTAACTTTAATATCACATTTCATAAGTCACTGATTAGATGATAAGGGGTTATTTTGCAAGGGATTTAAGCGCTGCGATGTTCGCGCACAAACTTCATAACGGTCTCGATGTCGTTTGGCATCTCGTCCATTCGCTCTTCACGTTCGAATAAATCCTCGAGATGCGGCGGCAGTGGCGGGCGCATACCGATCGCCTTTTCCACCGCATCGGGGAATTTGGACGGATGTGCGGTGGCAAGCAAAATGATCGCCCCGTCTGTATCATCGGCAATTGCTTTTGCGCCCTTAAGGCCAACAGCCGTATGTGGATCTAGAACATAGAGTGTTTCTTCGTAGCATTCGCGGATCAGATCAAGCGTTTCTTCATCATCTGCTCGGGTGGTTTTGAACTCGTCCCGGGCAAATTTCATGAGCGCATCATCCACTTTGAACGAGCCTTTTTCTTTCAGATTTTTCATTGTGTCCGCCAGCTTTTCACTGTCGCGTCCGAATAGATCGAACAAATAGCGCTCGAAATTGCTGGAAATTTGAATATCCATGGACGGAGACAAAGTGGCATGAGCCTCGTCAACGCTCATCTCGCCTGTTTCGAAAAAGCGTGTGAGAATATCGTTTTTGTTGGTCGAGATCACCAGATGCTTGATCGGTAAGCCCATCTGACGCGCGCAATAGGCGGCAAACACATTGCCGAAATTGCCTGTCGGCACAACGAAGGAAACTTCCTTTTCAGGCGCGCCCGCTTTAATCGCGGCAGCAAAATAATAGACAATTTGCGCCATAATCCGTGCCCAGTTGATCGAATTGACGGCTGAAAGATGCACCTCATCACGGAAATCTTTATCCGCGAACATAGCCTTGACCATGTCCTGGCAATCATCAAACGTACCATCGAGCGCGATGTTGTGCACATTATCATCTTCAACGCTGGTCATTTGGCGGCGTTGCACTTCGGAAACACGACCCTTTGGATGCAGGATAAAAATATCAATGAGATCAGAGATTCTGCACCCTTCAATCGCGGCCGAGCCGGTATCGCCGGAGGTTGCCCCGACAATCGTCATGCGCCGCCCACGTTTCTTCAAAGTGTGGTCAAATAAGTGTCCCAAGAGTTGTAAGGCAACGTCCTTGAACGCAATTGTCGGCCCGTGAAACTGTTCCATAATATGGATTTTATCATCCATATATGTGCGCAGATGCGCCAGCGGTGTTACCTCTTCGGATCGGAAGGCATCCTCATTATAGGTTCGGTGCACGATCTGGCTAAAGGCATCGGGCGCGATCGTATCTTCAATAAATGGGTACATCACCGCTTCTGCGATTTCGATATAGGATAGACCTTTAAGCCCTTCCAGATCCATCTGTGGCCAGACTTTGGGCACATACAGCCCGCCATCGGGTGCTAAACCTGCAAGTAAAACCTGTTCGAATGTCTGGGGTTCGCCCCCACCGCGTGTGGAAATATAATCGATCATATTTTTAAATTATGCTTAACTCATAACCAAGTCAATAAAAGCTCTATGCATCGGTGACGGAAAGTCTTGATTAACTTCGGGGTGGAAGGTCGAGGCCATGTATTTACCCTTTTGAACCCAGACAGGGTCACCTTCGTGACTCTCAAGAGTTTCGACGCCTTCACCGACCTTTGTGATGATCGGTGCGCGGATCAGTGAGACTTTATAACCGTTTATGTCCGCATGATGGCTTTCTTTTTGCGTGCCATAGCCGTTGCGCTGAACATCGATGGGCAATAGTGCGAATGATTTCTGTTCGGGGTTTGTGACCTTTTCTGCCATCAAAATGCTGCCTGCGCAAATGCCCCAGACAGGCTTCTTGGCGAATTGATCGACCAGCGTGTTCCAAAGACCGAAATTAGCAATCAGCTTGAGTATCGTTGTGCTCTCCCCGCCAGGCAGGATAAAGGCATCTACGCTGTCAAAGTCCCTAGGTGTTTTGACCGTGCGAAAGCCGCACCCTAAAGCTTCGATATGGGGGCGATGCAGCTCGACCGCCCCTTGCAGGGCGAGAACGCCGATTACAATGTTGGAATACTCTTTACTCATGGCGCTAGGATGTACGCCTATCTTCCACAATTGTCAAATATGCGCAAAAAAAACGGCGCTTACAAATTTGATAAGCGCCGTACGTTTATTCTTTAGCTGTGCGGGAATTACCAACCGCGATTGGCCATTTTCATCGGCTCGTCCAGCTCCGAAATCTCTGTGCCGCGCATCGCAACACCGCCCAGCTCTTTGGACGCTTGCAGTACGATTTCAGGATCGTTGTAATGCGCTGTCGCTTTCACGATCGCTTTGGCGAATTTCTCGGGGTTGTCGGACTTGAAAATACCAGAGCCAACGAAAACGGTTTCCGCGCCCATCTGCATCAGAAGCGCTGCATCCGCAGGAGTCGCCACACCGCCGGCCGCGAAATTAGGCACTGGCAATTTACCAAGTTCGCGCACCATCATCAAAATCTCGTATGGCGCGCCCAAATCGCGGGCAAAGCTCATAAGCTCGGCCTCATCCATGTTAGTTACTTTTTTGATGTCGGAATTGATCTGGCGCATGTGGCGTACGGCTTCAACGATATTGCCTGTTCCCGGCTCACCCTTGGTTCGCATGAGCGCTGCGCCCTCGCCAATGCGACGGCAAGCTTCGCCAAGATTTTTCGCGCCACAAACGAAGGGCACTTTAAAATCGCGTTTATTAATGTGGTATTCTTCATCCGCAGGGGTCAGAACCTCGCTCTCGTCGATATAATCAACGCCCATTTGCTGCAACAATTGTGCTTCGGCAAAGTGACCGATACGGCATTTCGCCATAACAGGGATTGATACTGCGCCCATCACCTCTTGAATAATTTCAGGCGGGCTCATACGCGCAACCCCGCCGGCTTTACGAATGTCGGATGGCACGCGCTCCAGCGCCATAACGGCGACCGCGCCAGCATCTTCGGCGACCTTGGCTTGCTCGGCCGTGACAACGTCCATAATAACGCCGCCTTTTAACATTTCGGCCAAGCCTGTTCTGATATCGATAACGGATCCTGATTTCTCGCTCATCTTTAGCGTACCCTTCATTTAAATGTAATTATGTGCGCGCATTTATATATGTATATTTTTTTAAATGCAAAGGGAGTCTTTGTGTAAGGGCGCAAAAGTCGCGAAAAAGCACAAATTAAACTGTGAGGGCGGTTATTGACCGGGCTGTGGCAAGGTGTTTTTTGCCATGATTTCGGCGCGTTCATACGCCAAATATTCTTGTAATGTTTTTTCTTCATCGCTCATGTTAATTCACACCCCCTATTTTCCCTGTTATTTATGGTATAAGTATGAACAACATTGATTGATAAATCGTGTATATTAAAAAACCATAATATCAAGGAAACGCCTTATGGCTGCTAAAATTCGTGCCGATCGTCTGCTCTCCAACCTCGGTTATGGAGGGCGAAAGGAAATGACGATGGCGATCAAGAACGGCTGGTTCGAAATCGATGGCGAGCGCATGACCAATCCATCTTTTAAAATTGATCAGGATGTTATCGCGCAAGGGCGCCTCGCATTTGATGACGCCCCGCTCGATCCCCTCGCGCCGTTCACCATTATGCTGAATAAGCCTGCAGGCTATACCTGTTCGAAAAATGACGCAGGCGCGCTGGTGTATGAGCTTTTACCGCCGCGCTTTGCATTGCGCAAACCGACATTTTCCAGCATCGGACGCCTTGATAAGGCCAGCACAGGCCAGCTGCTTTTTACGGATGATGGCGATCTTCTTCATCGCATCATTCATCCCAAAACCGTGGCATCTAAGAAATACCATGTCACTTTGCGCGATCCTTTGCGCGGGGACGAGGCGAAGATATTCGCTGATACGGACTTTTACATGAAAGGCGATGATAAACCCCTCAAGCCCGCGATTTGGACAGCGACAAATGAAAATAGCGGTACAATGATTTTAAGCGAGGGGCGCTATCATCAAATTCGCCGTATGTTTGAAACGCTCGACAATGAAGTTACGCTTTTGCATCGTTTTCAAACAGGCGGCTTACCCCTTGGCGATCTGGCCGAAGGAAAATGGAGGATATTAGATAAAGATGATCTGGCGCAGATTTTTGCATGAATTATAGCAAATTATGTTTTTTCTTGATTTTATATCGGTTTACGGCAATAGTGTGAAGCAATTTATTTGAAAAACAAGGGTGTTGGGCGTTGTTTATGTATTCGCTCTATGACACACTTTCAAATAAACGGGTAAGTGCCGCGCGGCGGTATGCATTATTAGAGCTAAGAATTAGGAAGATAGATGTATCACGATCAGAATTGGAACCTGGTACAAGGTGAAGAACTCGTAGGTTTTTTAGAGCAGATTAACCCTATTGACGGAAAATATCGCGTCTCCGCCGATAGTACTCAAGTCCATTGGCGTATGCTACCTTTCTATGATTCTGTCGCACTTATCCGTGTACGCGAGCCAAGCTGGTCAGACCCGAATCTATTTGTTTATTATTTGACTGACCAGGGTAATTTGTTCCGTTTGAATGGCACATCTCCGCCAATTCACGAAGTGAATGCCAAGGCGCCGATTAAAATCACTGAAGAAAATGTTCTGGAATATTTACGTTTCTTCTGTTTCTTCGTTCGCGGAGAAGAAGGCCCGTTTTATATTTCCGAAGGTATGGATGATCCTAATATGCCGCAGCAGATGGATGACACGACCCGCTCGGTTATCGAAGGGACAATCCGCCCTGCAACGTTCGAAGGCGTTAATGATCAAGGTCATTACCTGTGTGATGCGGTTGTATTTTACTCCAATGCGTTGTTCATCGCGAATTTTGCCATACAGCCTACAGGCATGATCGAAATGCTTGACGACGAGCCGATCGCTGCCGACCTGCCGTCAAAAGTTGAAAAGCCGGTTGCTTAATAAATTTCCATTTACGACTTGCCATTTATGACCAGTTTGGCCTATGCTCTTTTCATAATGTATTGAAGGGGGGTGTTTTCTGTGTCATGTACACCATTACAGCGAATGAAAAAGGCCATTGTGCAAGCGCGTAAATTCGGCATGACGAATGATAATTCGATTGTAGCCGGTAGCACGGTTCTATATTGGACGGGCTTGTTTACCCCGACGAACGATGACAAGCCTGACGACCTTGATATCATCCTGATGGACCCTGAAAAATTTGACAGGTTAAAATCCACTTGGGGCACGCACGCGCCAAAGCTTAACCCTAAAGATCGGGTGGTGAAAATCGAGAAACCCGGCTTTGATGCGGATCTCGAAATTTCTATAAAATGGCCGCTAACAATTGTTACGCTGCGCGAAATTTGGGAAAATTCGACTATTCATCAAGGGGTCAGGATAATGCACCCCGTCGATGTGATCTACTCGATGCGTCAGTTCAATCGTCCTAAGGATCAGCAACGCTTAGAGCGTTTGGAGCAAAACGGCTTTTCTTAAGCGGGTTTTTTTGCTACCATAAGATATCTTATGCGTGATTCGCGCAATTTTCCTTTGGTTTATATATAGAGTGGGTTCTCGCTCATGTTCAAAAAGAAATTAGCCATTGCCGCTCTTGCCGGTACACTTGTAATAGGCGCGGCATCATTTGCCAACGCCCAGACCAGCCGTCTGTATTTCGCGGGGTATCTGGGGCTGAACACTTATGGTGAACAGGATTTCGCAGAATCAACGACAAACACCAGCGGCGCTTTTCAGGTTGATAACACAACATCCTTCGGCGGCGCATTGGGACTACGCTTGAACCGTAATTTACGCGCCGAGGCCGAGCTTTCATACCGCAACGCTGAAATTCAATCAATGAATATCAACGGTTTCGGTAATTTCGATGCAGGCGGAGAGTTTAACTCCACCTTTGCATTTTTGAATTTATATTATGATGTGGATGTGCCATGGAAGATCAAGCCCTTCGTAGGCGGCGGTGTCGGCTATGGCTGGCATGATGGCGAGATTTCGGATGTTTCAGGCATAGCCACCAGCGACAGCGGCAGTGCGGCAAATTTCGCCTATAACATCGGCGGGGGTTTGAAATATCGCCCGCGTCCTGACATGGCTTTCACAGGCTCATACCGTTATGTCGATTCCTTTGATCTGGATTTCGGCACATATGAGCAAGACTATAATTCGCACGAATTCCGCATCGGCGTTGAATGGGATCTCCCCGTCCGCTAGAGGCTAGATTTTTATAAAAATAATAAAGTGAGCATTTGGTAGATTACTCTTTATAAACCTCTCCAAGAATTGGAGGGGTTTTTTCTTGCCCGTATGATGGCTGCGGCTGGACATTGCGGGAGGGCAGGCGTAAAACTATTCTCATGACAAAGACACTTTATGACGCAGTTATTATCGGGGGCGGGCTTTCAGGGCTGACTATGGCGTGCCTTTTGGGGCAGCGTGGCATGAAGGTGATATGCGTTGATGGCGCAGATCCGAAAATAAAATCCCCTGATTTACGCACAACCGCGATCTCCTCTGGCTCGCGTAAAATTTTGGAGCGCGCAGGGATTTGGGATAAAATCAAAGATAAATGCCCGATCGATGATATTCGTATTCTTGACGGCGCATCACCTGTGCTGCTGCAATTTACGAGCGATGAGGTCGAGGGACGGAGTTTCGGATGGATCGTTGATAATCATGATCTGAAATCCGCGATGATCGAACGCCTTGCTGAGATCAAATGCGCCATCCACAAAGCCCCCGCCGCTGCAACGTCCTTCGATGCGAACGATGAAGGCGCATGCGTTACTATGGCAAGCGGTGAAGAGCTGCACGCGAAAATCCTGATCGGCGCTGATGGGCGAAAATCGGCGCTGCGCACCTGGATGGTTGAGCGCGGTTATATCGAGACGCGCAACTGGAACTATCGTCAAAATGCGGTGATCTGCATGGTTGCCCATGAACATCCGCACGATAATGTCGCAGTTGAGCATTTTATGCCAGCTGGCCCCTTTGCCATTCTACCCTTCACCGATGATGAGAGCGGCACCCACCGCTCGGCCGTAGTCTTTACAGAACATAGAAGCGGGCGAGAAAGCTGGATGGGTTTGAGTGATGCAGAATTCGAAGCCGCACTGGCCGCACGTTTTCCTGAAAATTACGGCTGGGTCAAATTGGCCTCTAAACGCGCAAGCTATCCGCTCGGCCTGATCCATGCCAGTCGTTATTACGCCCCACGCATAGCGCTGGTGGCGGACGCGGCGCATGGCATTCATCCCATCGCCGGCCAGGGTCTTAATCTGGGTTTTCGTGATCTTAGCGCGCTCGATGATATTCTGGGAAAAGCCTATGAGAGCGGTGCGGATATCGGCGAGATACGCTTTTTAGAAGAGTATGACCGCACCCGCCGCCCTGATAATATGGCGATGGTGGCAATGACAGACGGCCTCAACCGCGCGTTTTCCAACAATATTTCGTCTGTACGTGTCCTGCGTAAAATCGGCCTTCGCGCGGTCTCGAGGCTAAAACCTGCCAAGCGCTTCTTTATGACCCAGGCCATGGGCGAGCGAGAATAATGGCAGGCGCTAAGGCAAAAAAGAAAACCATCAATCTCGCCTTACAAGGCGGCGGCGCGCATGGCGCTTTCACATGGGGCGTTCTCGATGCGTTGGCCGAGGATGAGCGCATCGATATTGAATCTATCTCCGCTACCTCTGCGGGCGCTATGAACGCTGCAGTTTTCGCCTATGGTAAGTCTGACGGCAGTGATAATAAAGCGCGCGCGGCAATGGAGGATTTCTGGCGCGAGGTCTCCCGCCAAGGCGCGCTTTATCGCCCGTTCCACCAAAATCCGATTTCGAAATTCTTTAGCCTTGAAAAAAATCCCTTCGTTGATATGGCCGAGAGCCTGATGGGCAATTTCTCACCCTACCAATTCAACCCGCTTGGGATAAACCCACTAAGAGATATTCTCGAGGACATCATCGATTTCTCAGACATCCATAAATGCGAACATGTGAAGCTGTTCATCACCGCGACCAATGTGCGCACGGGTACGCCGACTGTTTTCCAAAACGAGGCGATGAGCATCGATGTGCTGATGGCTTCAAGCTGCTTGCCGCAAGTGTTTCAGGCGGTCGAGATCGATGGAGAGAATTATTGGGATGGCGGCTATATGGGCAATCCGTCGCTTTGGCCGCTTTTCTATCATGCGCGGTGTCGCGATATTTTACTGGTACATATCAACCCGATTACGCGTGATGAGTTGCCCAAAGATATGCATGCTATCGAAAATCGCTTGAATGAAATAACCTTTAATTCCGCGCTTCTTAAGGAAATGCGCGCGATTGAGTTTGTCCAGCGCTTGCTGGGCGAGGATATGTTGAAAGATGAATATAAGGACAAGTATAAAAAAATATTGCTCCACGCCATACGCGCCGAAGATGTGATGACCTCGCTCAGCGCGGCCTCTAAATTCAACACCGATTGGAATTTTCTGCTGTCCTTAAAGGAAAAGGGGCGCAAGCAGGCACAAAGCTGGCTTAAAGAAAACTTCGATAAAATCGGTGAAGAGGGCACAACCGACATTGCGACCGATTATCTAGGGCGGTTATAAACACGCAGCCTTAAATTAAGCGGCACATTAAAGAAATCACTGCTCGCATTTCAGAACGACTTCATCGCCATCGACAAAAACCAATTTTTTGGCGCGTTTGGAAACAGGAATCCCGCTGCCCATACAAAAAAGTAACAGCGCAGCTGCCAGAAAATCCTCGCCATAATCAATCTTAACAAGCTTTTGCTCTGCGCCTTCAATTACAAAGGCTATTTTTTTTTCATTTTTATTGTGCGTGAGTTTTTTAATAGTACCGGTCGGCGGTACGCGCAAATCTCGCTTTTTGCAGAGCGAGTATAAGGCTTTATAGGCTTCCGAGCCGCTAAAAAATATGCGCTTTTCTTCTCTTGGCATTATGAATTCATTCAGAGTTTTCCAATGGTAGAACATAGTACATAATTTCAGCTACACAAGCCAATATGACCAAAAGTAACTTTTATTAAGAAAAATATTAAAACTTTCATTGACAGGGGGCACCTTATAAAGCTATAAACCCGTTCGTAATTCCAATAGATGAGATTTTGATATGAAACGTACATTCCAACCAAGCCGTAAAGTTCGCGCCCGCCGTCATGGTTTCCGTTCGCGCATGGCAGACCGCAGTGGCCGCGCAGTTTTGGCTCGTCGTCGTGCGAAAGGTCGTAAAAAGCTGAGCGCTTAATTTCAAGCGATTAGATTTTTTAAGCAATTAAACAAGGCGCTTTCATTGGAAAGCGTCTTTTTGTATTTTGGATGTAAGAGAAAAAGCGCATGCATATCGATAATCAAGATAAATACCGCGCGGCTTTACGCGAAACGCCCAGTTTAAAACAGGCGGCTAAACCTGCCTTAAAAGCAGGGCGCGCGACGATAGCGCTCTCTTCACTGCTTGTGGTGATCAAAACCATCGCTTTCATATTCAGCGGCTCGCTCGCCGTGCTCTCCTCGCTTTTTGACAGTGCGCTCGACACGCTGGTCTCCGCCATGAACTATGCCGCGCTGAAATATGCGATTAAACCGGCCGATGAAGATCACCGTTCCGGCCATGGAAAAATCGAAGGTCTGGCGGCGCTTTTACAATCCTTAATAATCGGGGCGGCGGCGCTTTATCTTGTCTACGAAGCGCTTATGCGCTTGATTAATGCGCAAGCTCTAGAAGCGCAAATGCTGGCCATAATTATTATGATCGCCTCGATGTTTATCGGCTTATATATTGTTCATGTGCAAAATAAGGCGCTTAAAAAATCGCAATCCCTTATTCTTGAGGCCGATCAAGCGCATTACACTAGCGATCTGGTCATCCATGCGGGGGTAATTGTTGCATTGATGATCAATGCTATGGGTGGCCCGCTTTGGGTGGACACGCTTATTGCCATGGCTATCGCATTATGGTTGCTCAAAACAGCGCGTGAGATCGCGAGCAAGGGGCTGGATATGGTTTTGGACCGTGAGCTGGGCGAAGAAAGCCGCCTGAAAATTCTCGATATAATCAATGCTCATGATCTGGTGCTCGGCGTGCATGATCTGCGCGCGACACAATCGGGACTAAAAGAGCACATCATTTTTGATATTGAAGCTGATCCAGCCCTCTCCTTACATGATGCGCACGCTATCACAAAGGATTTGGAAATCGAGTTGCTCAAACATTTCCCGCAGGCCGAGATCATGATTCATGTCGATCCTCACGGTGATATTGAAGATAGCCGCCACAAAGTAGCCGAAATCCATTTTTAGAGGGGGTAAGAGATGCAAGCCAGTAAGCAAGATATAAAATCCCTTCCCGTCCTCAAAAGCCGCGGCGATTTTCTAAACGTCCAGAGTAAGGGGCGCAAATGGGTCTCCCACGGCTTGATCCTTCAGGTACGCGAAAATGAGTGCAGCACTAAACGCATTGGCTTTACGGTCAGCAAAAAGGTTGATAAATCCGCTGTCGTGCGTAACCGCATCAAGCGCCGATTACGCGCTGTGGCCGCTGATGTCCTGCCAAAGAGCGCGAAGTGCGGCTATGATTATGTGCTAGTGGGCAGGGCGCTAACCGCTACCCGCCCTTACGAGCAGCTCTGTCGTGACCTCAAATGGTGTCTGGGTAAAATGGATTTGCTGGAGAAGGGCGATGATTAGAGGCGCGCTTAAGGCAGGTATTAAAATCTATACAAAGGGCATATCGCCCCTCATTCCGCCCTCTTGCCGCTTTTACCCCACCTGTTCGGCCTATGCGATCGAAGCGATCGATACGCATGGCGCGTGCAAAGGTTCGTGGTTGGCGGTAAAGCGCATCTGCCGCTGTCACCCCTTCGATAAAGGCGAGGCGTTTGACCCCGTCCCGCCAGTGAAGAAGAGGACTATTCAAGATGCCCTGTCAGAGTCTGATTGATCATCACGATTTCATGGGCTATAACCCATCTACTCAAGGATTTTTAGAATTATAATACAGGATAATCATGTTTAATCTCGGCAACAATAACGCCCCTCTTAATAAAGACCAAATGCACCCGGATGATACACGCAATCTCGTGATATTCTTGGTGATCGCCGCCATTCTTTATTTCAGCTATGATGCCTTTATCCTGCAACCGCAAAGCGCCGCAATCAAGGCACGCGTTAAGGCGCAAGCGCAAGTGACCGCTGTAGATGGACCTAGTCAAAATGCTGCAAAATTGGTCAAGGCCATGCCGCGCGCTCAAGTAATTAGCGAGGCTAGAGGCCGTATTGCTTTTGAAAATGATGAGCTTAAAGGCACGATAAACCCTAAAGGCGCGACACTCGATGATTTGCAGCTCAAAGAATATTACGAAACATTAGAGAAGGAGGAGTATGTATCCCTTCTCACGCCTAAGGGCGCAAAAGGCGCGCGCAGTTTCGAGTATGGTTGGGTGGCCGATGATAGCGCGACATCCGTCCCTACATCCTCGACCCTGTGGGGCGTTCGCGGCAATGACAAACTGACCCCCGAAACCCCCGTTGAGTTGGTCTGGAATAACGGTCAGGGCATAATCTTTATTCAACGCTACGAGTTGGATGAGCAATATGCTTTTACCATTACTCAAAGCGTCGAAAATAATTCGGGCGAAGCTGTCACGCTCTATCCATATGGTTTGGTTGCGCAACGCGGCCTGCCTGAAAACTTCCAGCCTGTGTGGATTTCCCATGAAGGCCCTGTCGGATATATCGGCAAGGAATTAGAGCAGCCTCAATATAAGGATTTGCGCAAAGAAAAAGAATTTGAATATACCGCAGACCAAGGCTGGCTTGGTTTAACTGAGAAATATTGGTTAACTGCGCTTATCCCGCCACAGGGTCAAAATGTGAAGTACAAATACAATTATTCAGGTGATGAAAAGGATCAGCGTAATATCGGCCTTTATCAGGCTGATTATATCGGCGGCGCGGTTGACGTGCCTGCGGGGCAAAGCAAAAGCGTAACAAGCCATGCTTATGCAGGGGCAAAAAAAGTCCTAGCCTTGAATGATTATGAAGAAAAATTGGGCGTTCCGCATTTCTCGCTCGCCGTTGATTTCGGCTGGTTCTGGTTTTTAACCTATCCCTTCTTTTACGCGCTACACTATATCGGCCTTGCGGTCGGCAATATGGGTATCGCTGTTATCCTACTGACAATTGTTATCCGTGGTATGGTTTTCCCGCTGACAAATATCTCTTATCGCTCTTTTGCGAAGATGAAAAAGGTCGCGCCACAAACCAAAGTCCTGCGCGAGAAATATGGCGAAGATAAGCAAAAGCTTCAGCAAGAGCTGATCAAGATGTATTCGCAAGAGGGTGTCAACCCGATGGCGGGATGCTTGCCTATGGTTTTACAAATCCCAATTTTCTTCGCGCTCTATAAGGTGTTCTTTAATACGATCGAGCTGCGCCATGCGCCGTTCTTCGGCTGGATTCAAGATTTATCCGCGCCTGATCCGACCAGCATTTTCAATCTGTTCGGCCTTATACCGTTCGATGTTCCGGGCTTCTTGCATATTGGTGTTTGGCCATGTTTGATGCTGCTCGGTATGGTCATACAAAAGAACATGAACCCGCCGCCGCAAGACAAGCTGCAGCGTGATATGGCTATGTATATGCCCTTTATCTTTGCCTTCATCATGTCCCGCTTTGCTTCTGGGTTGGTGGTATACTGGACGTTCTCGGCCTATATTGGGATATTGCAGCAAATCATAATCATGCGCTCTATGGGCGTGCCGATCTATCTCTTCGGTGAGAAGGAAGAAGAGGAAATGACTAAGGGCGTGGATGTTCACCCGCTGGCCGCGATGGCCGAGGAAGAGGTGGAAGATGCGTTATTTGGCGAGCATGAAGAAGAGCAGCCTGCCAAGCCGATCTCCAAACCCAAGCCGAAAAAGAAGACCGCTGCGAAAAAGGGCTCGTCGAAAAAAGGTAAGAAAAAATAATGGATTTCGATTCTCAAGAGGATTTCACCCCCGAGCAGATCGAGGCTGCGCGTGTCCTGTTCGCTGGGCCTTGCGACTTTATGCTCGGCGTGGCGCATCTTGAGCAATTGCCCGAGGCCGCGTTGCCCGAGGTCGCCTTTGCAGGGCGCTCCAATGTCGGAAAGTCCACCTTTATCAACGCGCTGACGGGGCGTAATTCGCTGGCAAAAACCTCCAATACGCCAGGGCGTACGCAGCAGCTCAATTACTTTAATCTTGGCGATGCCCTCCACCTTGTCGATATGCCGGGCTATGGCTATGCCAAAGTGTCCAAATCACGGCGTGATGAGTGGAATGCCCTGATCTTCGATTTCCTGCGCGGTCGCCCGACCCTGCAATGTGTGTTTATGCTCATCGATTCGCGCCACGGCGTGAAGGACAGCGATATAGAGCTGATGGATATGCTGGATAAAGCCGCTGTGCAATATCGCGTCATCCTGACTAAAACCGATAAAACCAAACGCAGCGATATGGATAAGATCACCGCCAAAACCATCGAGATTCTAAAAAACCACCCCGCGGCCTTCCCGCACCTCATCCCCACCAGCGCCGAAAAAGGCATGGGCATGCCAGAGGCACGCGCGGCGATAGCGGGCTATGCCAGCGAAATTTAAGAGATTTCTTGCGAAGGACGCAAGGCTTGATAAATGTTTCGCCCCGCTATATAGCTTCCGCCTGCTATAGCCGCACTTGCTCCTCCGCTTACACCGCCGAGCGCGCCTAGCCCCAAGTGCCAGCTTGTATCTTCAATAACATTAACCCCTAAAAATGGCACCCATGTAGACAGTATTGCTGCGGCGTGCGCGCTATAAACTCCGCCGGTCGTTTGATTGTCCAAGGCCGCAAGCGCACCGACAGTGACCGCACCGACCGCCGCAGGTTTAAAGACATCTTTAAGTATATTAACTTTATGTTTGATCGCTGGGGCGTCATTTGCAAAATCTTTAAGGTTACTACTTAAAGTCTGGACGACCGCATCTGAAATAACAGTGTTACTATGCGCCGCGCGTGTGAAATACTTATGAAGCTTATGTACGACGTTTCCTGATAAAGCCGCGCCTGCCCCCATCCAAACCATGTCTGGATTAAGGCCGCTGGTAGCACTCCAGAAATAATCATTGATAGCAACAGATGTGGCCGTGCCGCCTGATGCCAAATAGCTGCCCCAGTTATTTTTCAATGTACGGTTAGCAAAATCTTTTACGCTTTTGGCTGTATTGCTCCAGCCGTCATGGTCATCGTCATGTTCGCTGAACTGCTTTTTATATCCTGATATAATGCTACGTTTTTCTTTATAAGCGTCTAACTTTTTACCGCTTCGCACACTGGCCGCATAGGTGGCTCTTATGATCGCCGTATCTGCCGCCTCATAAGCACTTTTTAGTGCATTTTTTAATGGTGAGGTCGTCTTGTTCCATTGCCGCGCTAAAAACCCTGGTGGCTTATGGCCGTGTTTTTTTCCCCGCGTGTTTTTGACAATCGCCGCCCAAACAAGCGCAAAACAAGCGGAATAGCTTACGGCAGGGATGCTCGTATGCAGTGTAAAATTCTCTATCGTATTAACGACCTTGATTGTATCTGAATTGGTTTTTAGCCCTTGCTGGTATGTTTCGGTAAATTTATCTCCGGGGGTAAGAAAATTAGAGGTGAGGCTTAATGCGGGATTGGATGTCACCCAATCAATCCGCTCGTTATAGGCCTGCAAATATCCTTGCCCTTTAAGCAAGAAGCTATCAGCCTTCATACAATGCGTGCCAAGCAATTTATCGACATGCCAATCCATGAGTGTTTTGACAGTGTCTTCGCTGAAACCAAAGTTTTTTAAGTGAACATCACACCCGCCCTGAAAATCCAGATTAAGCCGCGTTTCGTCGACTGTAATATCGGGGATGTGCTCCATCACGCTGTCCATATCCGAAAAATCCATACTCTCGAAATCAGGAAGATCGTCGGTAAAGCTGCGCGGGTCATCAACAATTGTCGTATATCCCGGGTCAATATACATGGCTTGTGTTGTGCCGAGTTTGGCCGTCAATAGCCACGCTGCGCCTAGCCCTACCATGCCGGAAGGAATTGCGGCATAACGATGTTCTTTCACTTCATGCGCAAAATGTTTGCCGAAAGAAACACTCGCATGATAGGTATTTTTAAACGGGTTGTTATTATGCGCCGTTTCCCGCTCCAGCATCTTGAGAAAGTTGCTTTGCGCCTCGGGTAAAAGCTCTATGGGCAGAGGGATTTCCTGCGGCTGCACTTTTTCTAAAAACCCCGCCAACCCTGCTAAGGCCGTTATACGGGTTTGGTCATATGTTTTTTCTGCCGCCGATCGCTCAATATCAACGACCTCACGCAAGAAAACCGGAATATCGGCGCGGTCTTTAAGCGCCGCATTCCATGCCTGCACATCATCGGGCAGCGCGCGAATGATTTTTGCAATTCCGGGCGCCGGGTTTTGACGACCCTTGGTAACATAGTTTTTTAGCCAAAGCCGTGACAAGGCATCGCCACTAAGTGTCGAGGCAAGATCAGAGCCTGTGGTGGCTTTTAGAGGGTTATCGCGCGGCATATATTATCCGGCCTTTTCTGGTTCGTTATTTCAGTTCGGGCAAGCCATACTTGGCTTCACAATCCTTGACAATCTCTTTCACGGTGCAGTTATTGCGTTCTCTCCAGCCGTCCTTGATTTGGTAAAAAAGGTCGCCATTATATTGGCCAGCCTTTTGAAGCGTCAGCCTGTTGTAAATCGCATGTTTTTCGCAATCCTGATGCACTTGCGCATAATGTTCGACCCACGCATTTCTAACCGTCAGCATGGCGTTTGTCTTGTCATTCATTGTCGGATATTTTGCGAGATCTTTTATGGAATGGATGGGCGCATCAATCGGGCAAGCATCCTGATTGTTTTTATCTGCGGCCTTACCAAAATTGCAGGTAAAGACCGGTTTGTCATCCAGCTTGTAAACGCCCTCGCAAGGAACCGTCTTTTGACTGCCATCTGGATATGTCGCCAATACTTTACCTGCTTGTGCGGTAGAAGCGCCGGCCATGGAAAGTTGTGCCGCGATAAATGTAGCTGCCAGTGTTTTTTTCATTTTCTATCACCCGATTTTTAAATCATAAACATCTTTATTAAGAATGATTATCATTTGCTGTTGACTTTTGTTGTGTAGGTGATAATCATTCTCATTATTAATTGCAATACTTTTTTAAGAAAAACCCATAAAAAAATATGGCTGATGGCGAAAAAAAATCGGGCGGTATGCTCTCCAAAGTTTTTTTGGGCGCGGTTAAGCTTGCCACTATTGGTGTGGGTGCTGAGATCGCTTGGGAAATGGTGCTTGAACCAATTTTCTTCGACCCGATTCATAACGCCGTAAAGTATGAAAATATGCAGGCTTGGACAAATATGGTGGATCATTATTTAGGCTGGATTCCGCTCGCATTGGGGTTGACGACGACCGAAGGCGGACTCATGAATACAGCGACAGCCCAATCCATACTAGGGCCTTTTAAAGGTGCATCGGGTAAAGAAGTTGGCAAAGTTCAAGGGCAACAGCCTTCTACTATGGACACATTTAATATGGATAATTCTGCTTTGGGTGCGGCTTTAATGGATTTATAATTTTCATTACTGCTCGGCAATAACCGTATAGAACCCGAAATTTCCATCTGAATCCTCTACGCACAGAGAAGCCATATTCTCACACGCGACGCAGATATTGCCCGTGCCGGTCGTCAGCTCGACATTGGTGCCGCTATGCTCAGCCTCATCAATCATGACATTGGGTATTGTATCTGTCATAAGGGGTGCATCCGTGATCGAAGCATCGATTTTTTCATTGATCAGATTGCAAATTTGCTCATCAATTTGATAGGCAACCAAAATAACATCCTCAGCCACTAAAGGCGTCCAATCGACATTATTAAAACGTCCGATATACCAGCCCGGATCAGGGTCGCTGCCTGTCCCGCTGACCGCTTCGGGGGGCAGCGTTGGATGAATGAGTCCACCGCCGAGCGAGTGATGGACCTTATTCATTAAGACGCCCGTCTCAGTTGGCGGATATTCAAAATCAAGCTCCGACACCTGCGTCCCGGTAAAGAGCATCTGGTCGATGACCGATTTAATTTGCGCTGAAGTCGCGATAACCTGTGTCGCGTAAATATCGGATTTTTCCTCGCTTAGCGTTGAAGCCTCGTTGCCATCGTTACTACGGCTCAAGGTGAAGCTCAGCGCAGCAAAAAGGGCAATCGCTATCAAGATATAAATCAGTGCGCTTCCTTTTTCTTGTGGACGACCCTTAATTTGTTCTTGATTTGTTTTCATTTTTTCCCCAAACTTGTCTATTATCATTCTAACCCTTTGTTGCTGCTATTAAAAGCAAGGATTACATTTATGGATTTTGCGAGCCTCTTGCCCTTTATCATTGCATTCGCCGCGGGCGTGTTGATCGCCAGCGTTTATTTTCTGCTCTCGCGTCAAAAATTGATCGCGGAAAGCGAGCGGGTAAAGGCGCAATTGGATGCACAAGCGCAGGCTTTCGATGTGGCTGGAAAAGTGCTGGATGACCGCTTTAAAGCAACCGCACAGGACGCGTTGCAAAAGACCTCCGAGAGCTTCCTCCAGCTCGCTCAGGAAAAGCTTAAATCTGCACAAAATGACGGCGCCCACGATCTGGATAAACGTCAAAAAGCCATTGATGAACTCATGAAGCCTATGGCGGAAAACCTTAAAAATCTTGGCGCGGCGATTGAACAGGTCAAGGGCACCGACCGAGAGCTTAAGTCCGATCTTCAAAATCTCTCGCGTGAAACTGCACGCCTTGTCGGCGCATTGCGGGACCCATCCGCGCAAGGTCAGTGGGGCGAGTTTATCCTCGAAGGGCTATTGGAAAAATCCGGCCTTATGAAAGGCGTGCATTATCACACGCAAGCGACGTTAGAAGGCGGTCTGCGCCCTGATGCGATTATCGAGATGCAAGACGGCTTTAAAATCGTGGTCGATTCCAAAGCGCCGATTAATCAGTTCTCCCAACGCCTATCCGAGGATCTAAGTGAAGCGGATTACACCCAATTGATGGGCAATCTCGCCCGTCAGGTGCGCGAACACGTGAAAGCTCTGGGCAAAAAAGATTATTGGGAAAGTCTTGATAGCGTTGATTTTACAGTGATGTTCTTGCCATCTGAACATATTTACTCCATCGCATTGCGTGCTGATCCGAGCCTCGTTGATTTCGCGGCATCAAAAAATGTGATCATTGCTTCGCCGACTTTGCTCATGAGCCTTCTGCGTGTCGTGGGCATGAGCTGGCGTCAGGTCGAGCTCGCCAAAAATGCGCAGGAAATTTCTGTGGCAGGGAACGAGCTTTATAAACGATTTCTCAAATTCACCGATCATCTGGGTAAGGTGGGTAAGGGGCTGCAATCTGCTATGAGCGGGTATGACGCTGCCATTGGCTCGATGGAGAAACAAGTTCTGCCCGCAGCGCGTAAATTCAAGGATTTGCAGGAAAGCGCAATCAGTGATGATGTACCAAGCTTCACTGCTATAGAGAGCGCGCCACGCCAAATTTCTCTCACCGCCGAGGATGAGGCCGAAAAAAAGCGCGCATAGTAAAAGCGCTAGCCAGACCATATAGTGTCGCATATGAACAATCTTTTTTCCGCGCTTCCTTTAAACGCCGGGCATCGGATTTGATATGTCAAATATATTCGCTTCAATATTGACCTTTGCCCTAAAATCCGCTACCTGATTGGCATGAGCAAAGATCTATATAATATTATCCTGACCCCCGACCCTGTCCTGAAAACCACAGCAGCGCCCGTGGATAAGGTCGATGACACAATTCGCAAACAAATGGATCGTATGCTCGCCACAATGTATGAGGCACCGGGCATTGGTCTGGCCGCCAATCAGGTCGGCATCCTCAACCGCGTGTTGGTGATGGATTTGGCTGATCGCGAGGGCGGTGAAAAATGCGAGCCGATCTTTATGGCCAACCCGCAGCTTATCTATGAATCTGAAGAGCCAAGCGTCATGCTCGAGGGCTGTCTTTCTCTTCCCGGCGCAAATGCTGATGTCGAGCGCCCCGCAATCGTGCGCGTCAAATATCTGGATTATAACGGCAACGAAGCCGAACTTGAGGCCACTGGCCTTCTGTCCCATTGCGTACAGCATGAAATGGATCATTTGGATGGGACGCTCTTTATCGATTATCTCTCCTCGCTCAAGCGGAATATGGTTTTGAAAAAAGTCGATAAGTACAAAAAACAGAACAATATTTTATAGGCGTAATAATGGCCGAGCCTCTGAAAATCATCTTTATGGGTACGCCCGATTTTGCCGCGACCGCGTTAAAGGCAATTCATGAAAATTCTGCGCATGAGGTGATCGCACTCTATTCACAGCCACCACGTCCGAGAGGGCGCGGGCATAAGCTTCAACCTTCCCCCACACATGAATATGCGGATAGTCTCGGCATTCCTGTCTATACCCCGCTCTCGTTAAAAAAACGCGAGGCGCAAACCGAGTTCGCCTCACTAAACGCTGATATCGCAATCGTCGCAGCCTATGGCCTTATTCTGCCAAAGGCTGTACTGGATGCCCCGAAATATGGCTGCCTCAATATTCATGCCTCGCTGCTGCCGCGCTGGCGCGGTGCGTCGCCCATTCAGCGCGCAATCTGGGCAGGAGACGCTACAACTGGCGTGACCATCATGCAGATGGATGAGGGGCTGGACACAGGGCCAATGATTATAAAGGGTGAAATTCCGATCACGCCTCAAACCACGACCGCAACTTTACATGACGATCTGGCGACAATAGGCGCGGATTTAACGCTTAATGTTCTCAAAAATTTAGCCCAAAGTGGTCAATTAGAGGCTGAGCAGCAAAACGATGCCGAAACCTGTTATGCGCCGCTGCTCAAAAAAGAAGATGGGCGCATTGATTGGAGTCAAAGCGCAGCTGAAATCGATCGCCAAATCCGAAGCCTAAACCCATGGCCGGGCACCTACACGGACCAATTCAAGATCAAATCCGCTACGCTGACAAACGAAACCACCGATAAGCCCATCGGAACACTCTTCGATAAACGCGGGTCTATCGCCTGCGGCGCAGGCAGCGTCCTGAAAATCACTGCCCTCCAACCCGCTGGAAAAAAAGCTATGGACATCCCTGCAGCCCTAAACGGAGGCTATATCAAAATCGGAGTTATTCTCGCATGAACCCCATCCCCGTGGGCTTTACGCCTTTTAACATTACAATCGCGCTTGCAGGATTTTTGATTATTGCAGGCTGCCTCCTTACAAATGCATCTACAATCATGAAAGCGCTTAAGAAGATTCCCCGTGAAACACCAACGCTATAAAATCACCATCGAATATGACGGCGGCGCCTTTTACGGATGGCAGCGCCAACCCGATGTGCCCTCCGTACAGCAATATATCGAGGAGGCCATCACCAAATTCTGCCAGCAAAATATCAGCATAACGGTGGCCGGACGCACCGATGCAGGTGTGCACGCAGCAGAGCAAATCGCGCATTTTGACCTTGTGCCCTTAAAAAGAAACTTAAGCGGTTTTGAAATTTGCAAAGCCTTAAACGCCCACCTTATCCCCCACGCGATTAGCATTTTGAATTGCGAGAAGGTCAGTGATGATTTCCATGCGCGCTTTGCTGCCAAAAACAAACTCTATCGCTACCGCTTGGTAAATCGCCAGGCGCCTTTAACCAGAGATGTCGGCAGGGCTTGGCATGTCAAACAAAAGCTGGATGTTGAGGCCATGCGCGCGGCGGCAAAACACCTGATCGGCCAGCATGATTTTACTACATTCCGCGATTCCGATTGTCAGGCCAAATCCCCAGTGCGCACGCTTGATCGCCTCGATATCATCTCCCAAGGTTATGATGCGTACGGCGGCAAGGAAATCATCTGCGAGGCAGAAGGCATGTCGTTTTTGCACCATATGGTTCGCAATATTGTGGGCACGCTGGTTTGGGTGGGCAAAGATAAATGGCCGCCAGAATATGTCCGCACCGCGCTAGAGACGCGCGACCGTACCAAAGGCGGCCCCACCGCTCCGGCGCAAGGGCTAGCATTGATAAGAGTGGATTATGGGATAAAAACCCTGTAAGGAACCTATAGCACCATAAAGCGTTGGCGGTTATATAATATAAAATTGAGGTTTACGATGAAAACGATATCAAGGCTTTTAACTTTTTCGGCCGCGGCCATTTTGTCTATTTCAACCGCTAATGCGCAAGACCCTGCCTACTATCAAAATCTCAATGACCTCAATAAGATCAATAATTATAGCCCCGACAAATCTCCGCGCCATGAAAATGCCGATGAAATTCTGAGCGACCGTATTCTCGATAGAAAAAACGAGGTCATCGGCGAAGTGCGTAACGTTATCCTGAATGCCAATGGATCTATAGCCATGGTAGAAGCGCAGCTTGACCGCATC
>JAHQVU010000030.1 GCA_019634145.1 Micavibrio sp.
ATCAGGACGCGATCGAATATATGTGCCGTGAGGCGATCCCGGCGATTATCGAGCTTGAGCATTACGGCGTGCCGTTTTCACGTACGGCAGCGGGTAAGATTTACCAACGCGCCTTTGGCGGGATGACAACGCATTTTGGTAAGGGCACAGCGCAGCGCACATGCGCGGCAGCTGACCGGACTGGGCATGCGATCCTTCATACGCTTTATACGCAGGCGCTTAAAAATAACGCCGAATTCTTTATCGAGTATTTCGCGCTGGATCTCATCATGGAAGATGGCGAATGTGTAGGCGTTATGGCCTGGAATTTGGATGATGGCACTCTGCACCGCTTCCGCGCGCATCAAGTAATTCTGGCAACCGGCGGTTATGGCCGCGCGTACTTCTCCTGTACGTCTGCCCACACCTGTACGGGTGATGGTAACGCAATGGTTTTGCGCGCAGGGTTGCCGCTGCAAGATATGGAGTTCACACAATTCCACCCGACAGGGATTTACGGCGCGGGCTGTTTGATCACTGAAGGGGTACGCGGTGAAGGCGGTTACTTGACGAACAGCGAGGGCGAGCGCTTTATGGAGCGTTATGCACCATCTGCCAAAGACCTTGCCTCACGCGATGTGGTATCACGCTCTATGACGATTGAGATTCGCGAAGGGCGCGGCGTTGGTGAAGGGTCTGATCATATTCACCTGAACTTGATGCATTTGGATGCGGATATTATTCACTCCCGCCTTCCAGGTATTGCCGAAAGCGCCCGCATTTTTGCAGGCGTTGATGTAACGAAAGAGCCGATCCCTGTACTGCCGACCGTTCACTATAATATGGGCGGTATTCAGACCAACTACCTGACCGAAGTTGTTAACCCGACTGACAAAGACCCGCACAAGGTCGTGCCGGGCTTGATGGCGATCGGCGAGGCGGCGTGCGTATCCGTACATGGTGCGAACCGCTTGGGCTCGAACTCATTGCTTGATCTGGTCGTATTCGGACGTGCGGCGGCAAATCGCTGCGCCGAGATCGTAACACCCGGGGCGGCACACAAGCCGCTTAAGTCCAAAGATGATGAGCGCGCAGTTGGGCGTCTTGATCACTTCCGCAATGTCAAGGGCGGCACACGTACATCCGAGTTGCGCCTTGATATGCAAAAAACCATGCAGAACCATGCTGCCGTGTTCCGTACAGGTGAGAGCTTGAACGAAGGCGTGGAGAAGATCAACGCAGTCTATCACGGCAAGAATGATCTTGGCGTCACCGATCGCTCGATGATCTTTAACACGGATCTGGTTGAAACGCTGGAGCTGGATAACCTTCTCGGCCAAGCCGTTGTGTCTATGCATTCAGCCGCCAACCGCGAGGAATCACGCGGCGCGCACGCGCGTGAGGATTTCCCTGATCGTAATGACGAAAAATGGATGAAACACACGATAACGCATTTGGATCAAAAAAGCGGCGATACAAAAATCACCTACCGCCCTGTGATCATGGAAACATTGACGGACGAGATCGACGTGATCCCGCCGAAGAAGCGCGTTTATTAGGAAAGGTAGCAATTATTATGATTACAGGTACTCTTCGCGTTATTATCGGCCTTATACTTTGCGTAACACTTGTTTTGCTGCCTTCTGGTATTGCGGTGATGCGCCGTCATAAGAACTTAATACCCATTATTTTGGTGAATGTTCTTTTGGGAATTACGGGCATTGGCTGGATCATTGCTTTAATTTGGTCTTTTACATCCAACGTTAAAGAAAAGCGTAGTATTATAGAGCTAATCAAAGCCCTTAAAGACGGCTCTGTTGATTAGTTTTCTAATCTCCCATTGCGCCGCCTTGAAATAACCCGTACGCTCTAAGGATATGAGTTCAATTGATCAGTACACGATATTAGAGTTAATTCGCGGCAGCGGCGAGGCACTGACGAAGCGAGAAATCGCGCGGGCGCTTGGCATTAAGGGCGGTGAAAATCGTGTTGCCCTCAAGCAAATTCTGAAAACCTTGGAAAAAGAAGAGGCCATCATCAAGCAGGATGGCGGCGCGTATAGCGTCCCAGATGGCCTACCCAGCGCAGGCGTGGTGGAAATTACCACCATCACCCCTGATGGCGATATGATGGCGCGCCCCATTGAATGGAACACGGACACGCGAGGCAAGCCGCCAAAGATCATGATCGTACCGGATAAAAAATATTTCGCCCGTATGAGCGAGGGTGGCCGCGCGTTGGTGCGCCTGAAACGTGTAGGCGAAAATGATTATGAAGCCCATATCATCAAAACCCTTGATACCGAGCGCAACCGAATTTTAGGGCTGATCCATTTTCAAAAGAAGGGCGCGATCCTGACTCCTACGGACAAAAAGGCGCGCTATGATTTTGACATTTTGACGGGCGATCTTAACGGCGCGAAAGAAGGCGATCTGGCGCTCGGCGAGGTTCAACCTGAGCGCGGTTCCATGCGTAAACGCGTGCGTATTGTTGAGGTGATCGGCCGCCGTGATGATCCCAAAGCGATTAGCCTCATTTCCCTGCATGAGGCAGGGCTTTCCGAGGAATGGCCGAAAGATACCTTAAAAGCATCCGAAGGGCTGGAAGTTCCATCCCTTAAAGGGCGCGAGGATTTACGCGATGTACCTTTGGTCACGATTGACGGCGCGGATGCGCGTGATTTTGATGATGCGGTCTTTGCCGAAAAACAAGATGACGGCGGTTATCACCTTATCGTGGCGATTGCCGATGTCGCCTATTATGTGCGTTTTGGCAGTGCGCTGGATACCGAGGCGCGCAGGCGCGGGAATTCCACCTATTTCCCTGACCGCGTTGTCCCGATGTTGCCCGAGAATTTATCGAACGATTTATGTTCACTTCGCCCGAACGAGCCGCGTGCGACATTGGCGGCGCATATGTGGATCGATAAGGACGGGAATTTAAAGTCATACAAATTCACACGCGCGCTAATAAAATCGCATGCACGCCTTGTTTATGAGCAGGTACAGGCCGCAAAAGACGGCCAAACCGATGATTTGACTAGGCCGCTGCTTAAACCCGTGATCGAACCTTTATACGAAGCCTATGCAATTTTAGATGCGGCGCGGGCAAAGCGCGGATCGCTGGATCTCGACCTGCCCGAGCGCCAGATTATCATTGATGAGAACAACGATATGGTCGGCGTAAAGCAACGCACACGCGTTGATGCGCATAAGCTGATCGAAGAATTTATGATTCTGGCCAATGTGGCCGCCGCCAAGGCCATCGAGGCCAAGCGCGATCCCAAGCAATTCCCATGCGTTTACCGCATTCATGATAAGCCTAAGTCCGACAAGCTGGATTCTGTGCGTGAATTTGTCGAGAGCTTCGGCATATCGCTGCCCAAGGGCATGGTGATGGAGCCTAAACAGCTCAACGGTATTTTGCGCCAAGCTGCCAAGCTGCCCTATTCGCACCTGATTTCAACCGTGATTTTGCGCAGCCAGTCACAAGCGGTTTATGCCGCCGATAATATCGGGCATTTCGGCCTTGCGCTTGATCGCTATGCGCATTTTACTTCGCCGATCCGCCGTTATGCGGACTTACTAGTGCACCGCTCGCTCATCTCGGCTTATGATTTAGGCCCAGGCGGTATAACAGAAGAAGAAACGGTGCGCATTGACGAGATTGCCCAGCATATTTCAGGCACTGAGCGCGCCTCTATGGTCGCTGAACGCAGCGCGGTTGACCGCTTTACGGCGAGTTATCTCTCCGATCACATCGGCGCGTCGTTTGAAGGGAAAATTAGCGGCGTTACGCGCTTCGGATTATTCGTGTCCTTGAATGAAAGCGGCGCGGATGGCCTGATCCCGATGAAATCTCTGGGTGATGATTTTTATGAACATGATGAAAAAAGCCACGCGCTGATCGGTAAGCGCAAAGGCAAGGTTTTCCGCCTTGGCGCGGCGATTACTGTACGTCTGAGCGAGGCGGACGGCTTGACCGGATCGTGTATTTTAGAGCTTGCCGAACAAAGCAAGGGCGGCGCGGATATTCCGGGTATGGTGTTCAAAACATCCATTCCCCCCATGGGTCGTAAACCCCACTCAAAGGGGCGCGGCAAAAAAGGTCGCGATGGCGGCGGCAAGCCCTACAAAGTCAAAAGCTCCTACGCTAAGAAGAACAAAGGCGGCGGCGGGAAATCTGGTGGCGGCAACAAACCACGCCATAAATAAGGGTGTCTTTGCTTTGGTGAGGAGAAGCCATAGCTTCGACGCGGCACTCTATGGATTGCTTCGCTATGCTCGCAATGACGGATTTACCCGAAAAACCCATCAATCTCTGCCCGCACTGCTTCAGGATCGCGGAGTTTATTGATTGAGCGCCTGAATTCAGCCGCGCCTACGCGTCCCTCTGCGTACCAGCATAAATGCTTTCTAGCCAGCGGCACGCCCTTTTGCTCGCCATAGCAGCTTAAAATATCCTCATAATGCGCGTGGATAGTGCCTAAAACATCATTGGCAGGCGGTGGCGGCGGGATGTGGCCGTTTTTCAAATATTCCATTGTTTGGGCGAGCAGCCACGGCTTTCCTTGGGTTCCGCGCCCAAGCATGACGCCATCAGCGCCTGAGGCTTCGAGCGCGCCTTTCGCATCGTGCGGGGTGAGTATATCACCATTGACGATAACGGGCAGCTGCACAGCCTCCTTCACGGCTCGCACCGCGCTCCAATCGGCGGAGCCTGTATACATTTGCATCCGTGTGCGGCCATGCACCGTAATCATTTGCGCGCCGATATCTTCAGCGGCTTTAGAGAGGGCGGGCGCGTTCAAGCTCTCCTCATCCCAGCCAAGGCGCATTTTCACCGTGACGGGCACTGGAACGGCCTTCACAACCGCCTCCATAATATCACAGGCCAGCTTTTCCTCACGCATCAGGGCCGAGCCTGCCAACTTATTGACGATTTTTTTAACCGGACAGCCAAAATTGATATCGATGATGGCCGCGCCACGATCGACATTTATTTTCGCGGCTTCAGCCATTACTTCCGGGTCGCAGCCCGCAAGCTGCACGACCAGGGGGAATTCTTCGTTATAATCCGTATTGGCTTTGAAGGAGCGGTCGCGGCCATTGACGACCTCACGGCTGGCGATCATCTCCGAGAAAACAAGCCCAGCGCCATATTTCTTAACCTGTCGGCGAAAAGGCTGATCACTCACCCCCGACATAGGGGCGAGAAATACGGGGCTTTCGATGGTTAAGTTGCCTATTTGGATGCTCATCTTTATATGCGTTCACACGCCACGCAGGCTTCGCGAAACGGTTCGCGAGCCTTAGTCGCGGCTTGGTTTATGTCCCTATATCAAATTTTTTCCACAATTGCTTGACATTTTTTATAGGGCAGGGCATATAGGCGGCTCGAAAAGAATTTTAGGAGTTAAAGTCATGGCAAAAGCCGCGCACGTAAAAGTGAGATTGGAAAGCGAAGCAGGTACAGGGTACCGCTATTACGCAAGGCGCTCAACTCGCGCTGAATACAAGATTCGCAAGAAGAAGTATGACCCTTGGGCATTGAACGAAGAGACAGGCAAAAAAGGTATGCATGTTTGGTTCGTTGAGAAAAAAATGCCTCCGCACAAGAAATAAGCGGACTATCAAAGATTTTTAAAGAGCGCCTTTATTGGGCGCTTTTTTTATGGGCAAGTATCGCCCAAAGCCGGCTCAATAAAAAACCCCGCTATTATATAGCGAGGATTTTCAAATTCGATATACGTTTTAGCCTTAATAAGGTGCGTTACGCGCTTCGTCAGTTGTTGTTGGTAGCGTGCTTTTCGCGTGCTCTTTATTCGGATCAACAAATGTGTCTACTTCGCCTGCAGCTGGCTCAATCTCAGAGGGAGAAAAGTTTTCTGTTCCAGTAACTTCTGATTCAGCAGAAATAACAGGCGTTGCGTTTTCATACATGTATGGTGCATTGCGCGCTTCGTCAGTCGTTGTCGGTAGCATGTTTTCAGCAGCCATGGCCGGTGTAGAGATAGCCAAAATAGCCAACACACCCAAAATTGTTTTATTATTCAGCATTTTAGCCTCCAATGTTATTACAAATAAAAAATATCTTATGGAAATCTTATATAGAACGGGATGCCTCTTTGTCAAGAAAATACCCCGTTACTATGTAATTGTTAACGTGCTTACCACCAGGTTTCGAACTGAATGCCGAAGGACACGCCGGCAGTATCATCAAGGTAGCTGGTCGATTCAGCAGGAGACCCGCCTATTTGACCTTCAAAATCTTCACTCCATTTAGCACCGGTCACGAAAGCTTTAACCATCGGACGCTCAAAGAAGCCCTTTCCGCGAGTCAGTTGCAACGCCAGAGTTGCTTTACCCAAATAGCCATCTGCGTTGATAAGCTCATTATCAACATAATCAACACCCAATTCCGTGGCGATGCTGACATAGTCATTCAGGAAGAATACCGGACGCACACCTGTTTGCGCCCATGTAATCTTATCATTTCCGCCAGCTGTACCTTGCTCTTCTTGGTGCAAAACGGTTGCCCACTGCACAGCATAATCCTCGGATTGATACAGATAATCATTATTCAGCTCGATTGCATAATTCTTATCGAGATCATAGCCTTGGTCTTCGCGGACAGGTTTAGAGTTAAACAAACCCTGTTGCATCGCTGTACCTTGACGATAGTAAAAGCCCGTTACCATACGGCCACCCATAAATTCATTCTGGGTATGCCAGCCACCAACCATTAAGCCGTCCTCACTATTATAGCCGATACTATCTACCTCGTCGCGATAAGAATAAAGACCGAAGAGTGTCAAATCACCATTTTCGATTGTCGGAATGTCGCGATAACGGACATCCAATGTATAGGTATCCAGATTGTCGGTATTGGCTGTAGCACCGGATAAATCAGTTAAAGTGTCATCCTCATTATGGAAGGCCGCAATATCCAGACGCTGGTTACCGATATTAATGCCTTCAATACCACCGCCGAATTCAGCCCCCTGTGAAACATTGAGCCAGAAGTGGTCATTCATGTGAATGTCACGACGATCATAATATCTGCGGCCGAACCAAACATGGGTGCCATCATCAAGAAAGTTACCCAATCGGAAAAATGCCTGTGGGATGTGCGCCTCGTTGAATTCTATTTGCACATCTTCATAATTCGGGTTTGATTCATAGTCTGACACCATACCCAAAAGCTGGATAAAACGGCTATTATCATTGCCTGCGCCATCGAGATAATAGTTGTAGTTCAAGCCTAGCTCGATATTCGTATCGGATTCATTACCAAGGCGGAATTTAGAATTCGCACCCGGCGCCTGAAAAACCGGCATCACGTTTTCACCGGCAAAATCACCGCCGTAGCTGGTACGGAAATAGCCGTGGAAGTTTAAAGTATGGTCTTTGTAGCGGATGTTATTCCAATCAGGAGCGATTGGTTCCGGCTCCGCTTGAGCCTGTGCTATGCCCATTGTTGCGGCGACACTGGTTAATAAGACAAGTTTAGTCGCGCACGGAAAAATACGCTTTCCTGAAGAATTAGACATGGGGGGAGCCTCCACTTGAGTAAACTGATGATATAAATTGAGAGTAGAAAAAGAATTTTTTCAACTCAGAGTATAGCAAATTTTTTTCAATAATAGAAAAATATAATAATAGAAATTCACGAGAGACATTTATTTCATTGAATTACGACCTATATGTACACGACTCCACAACCATATTTTGATTTACTACTATTTCCGGATCGCAATAAAAAAAAATCCCCCACATCATCTGTATGCGGGGGATTTGTGTTTAGAGAAAATCTTTATTACTTCTTCATTTCGAGAATGTTGAAGTTATATTCTGTTAATTCCGGGTTATGAGCTCTTGAGAATTGCTTGAAGTCGATTTCTTCAATGTTAGCAGAAATCGATTCAATTTCTTCGACATTGTCCTTAGCCGCAATATACATCGGGGATTTCAGCTTTACATCACCAATGTCGGCAAAATCCTTTCCATTGAAATAATCATGCAACAAAACAGCGGCCCATGCGCCTTCGAGAACATGGCCACCGGCCGAAGCTGTCAAAGTTCCTTCCTTAATGGCCTTCAGACCGCTTTCAGACCAGTCAACGCCACCGATAAAGATGTCTTCACCCGGAATTTTTCCTTGCTCTTTCGCAGCTTCGGCGGCGCCGATAGCCATCGCGTCAGAAGCCGCCCAAATGACATCGATGTCATCGTAGCGTTTAAACATATGAGCCGTCAGATTTTTCGCGCGACCCTGATCCCACTGGGCTTTAACAAACTGTATCGTTTCAATAGCGGGGTTTGTCTCCAGATATTCCTTTAAACCTCGTGTTCTTAAAACAGACGCACCGTCACCGGCATTTGCCTCAATCACAAGCAGTTTAACTTTGGAATCTTTCAAAGAAGGATCAGCCGCAATCGCCTGATTATACAGGGCTTCTCCCAGTGCATATCCGGCGCCGACATCATCAGGCAACATCTCGCCAATCCAATGGGGCATCTTCTCACGCGGGCTGCCGACTTCCTGATATTGCTTTTCGGTCAGGCCAGCATTTACGATAAAGCTTTTAATCCCTAATTTTTCGAAGGCGTCCAATGCCTTGGGGCCGTTTTGCCGCATGGACAAATACACCACTGCATCCGGTTTTTCATCCCGTTTTGAAATTTCAGAGACGCGGTCTATCATTACATAATGGTCATCGGCGTACAAAACCTCCAGATCTTCGCCCAAATCTTTTGCCGCCGCTTTCATCGCTTTCTCGAACGGGTCGAAAAAAGCATGTGGCGGTAAACCCGGCCTTAGAATTGTAATTTTCTTTCCATCCTCATCACCTTGCGCATGTGCAAAAGCGAGGGGGAGAGCGCTGCTTAAAATAACGGCAACAGCAAGTATGCCGACCTTGATCTGGTTCATATGCTTCATCTTATTACATTCACCTAATGTTAAACAGTTGATAATAAACACAATTATACTATGCGAAAATCACCTTCAATCATAGGGGGTAAATTTATTATAGAGAACGAATTCTTTAATTTTAGTAAAGATGGGGGCATTTAGCCTTTTTGGTCTTCATGGTTTTATGAGGTTCATTCACGCGTTTTAAATAAATGAGCACGTGAATTTTTATAAGGGTTCGAAGCGGTAGGGCTTTAAGCCGTCATTGCGAGCGCAGCGAAGCAATCCATATAGATTGCCGCGTCGGGCGATGCCCTCCTCGCAGTGACAATAAACTAGGTGTGCTTAGGCTGCTGGTCTAATGTTGGAGAAGGCAAAATCAAGTATAATTTTCATTTCTTTTTTTAAAGATTAAAAACAAAACATACAGTAACGATACCGCTAAAAATTTAGTACTTGAGATGAAAAAATTGTTCATATACACACGATCTGGAATTCTGTTTTCAACAATCGACCACTTTGGAAAAAGCGGAAAAAAGTAAATTTTTGATATTACGTACCTACACCTAAAAAATCTTTCTATATAGGATTTTATATTGCCAGTATATTCTTTTCCATCATGTTCAAAATGATATTCACGAGGCCCTAATGAGCCACCCAGTAAAATAGACTCGTTTCTATTCAAGACGCTAGGAAGAGGAGCGGATATGTTTACGTTCATACAACTGTAATTTCGCGTAACTTTCTTTACTTCAGTTTCGACATAAAAATAATGCGCGAACAACTGCTGAAACACAGATAAGTTATAGTTCACATAAACTGCTCCGTATAAAACTAAAATTACAGAAAAAAGTATATGTAATTTCTTCACTACCCCCTACTCCCACTCAATCGTCCCGGGGGGTTTAGAGGTGATATCGTAGACGACGCGGTTGATGCCTTGCACCTCGTTGATGATGCGCGTACTCACCTTACCTAAGAACTCGTGGCTAAAGGGGTAGAAATCCGCGGTCATGCCGTCGGTGGAGGTTACTGCGCGTACGGCGCAGACATATTCATAGGTTCTGGCATCGCCCATAACGCCCACCGTTTTCACGGGTAGCAATACGGCAAAGGCCTGCCAAATCTCGTCATACAGACCCGCCTTGCGAATTTCATCTAGATAGATCACATCGGCTTTACGCAGAATGTCGATTTTTTCTTGCGTGATTTCACCCGGAATGCGGATGGCCAGACCCGGCCCAGGGAAGGGGTGGCGGCCAATGAAATCTTCGGGCATACCAAGCTCACGGCCAAGTGCGCGGACCTCGTCCTTGAACAGCTCGCGCATGGGCTCAACCAGCTCCAGCTTCATATATTCGGGTAGACCGCCGACATTGTGGTGGGATTTAATCGTTACACTTGGTCCACCGATGAAGGACACAGATTCAATCACATCGGGATACAGCGTGCCCTGAGCGAGGAAATCCGCGCCGATGCCGTCATCTTCGCCAACACGCTTCGAGCATTCTTCGAAAACATCGATAAACATTTGACCGATCAATTTACGCTTCATTTCAGGCTCTGAAATTCCATCAAGCCCGCCGAGGAAGCGCTCGGACGCGTCCTCATGGATGAGGGGGATATTATAATGGTTGCGGAACAAATCCACCACTTGCTGGCTTTCGCCTGTACGCATCAGGCCGGTATCCACATAGATACAGGTGAGTTGATCGCCGATCGCTTCATGCAGCAAAACGGCCGTGACCGAGCTGTCCACACCGCCTGAGAGGCCGCAAATGACCTTGCCATCGCCCACTTGCTCGCGGATTTTGGCGATGGATTCGGCGCGGAACGCCGCCATTGTCCAATCGCCCTTACAGCCGCAGACATTGTGTGTGAAGTTTTTGAGGAGGTCTTTTCCGTGCGGGGTATGCACCACTTCCGGGTGGAACTGCACGCCGTAAAAATGGCGCTTATGATCGGCGATGAAGGCGAAGGGTGCGCCTTCGGATTTTGCGACAACTTCAAAGCCGTCAGGCAGAGATGACACGTGATCGCCGTGGCTCATCCACACTTGCTCGTGCGCGCCCTCATCCCATACGCCGCAGGTAATGTCGGAATGTGCGGTTACATCTACAAAAGCGCGGCCAAATTCGCGGGATTTTCCGCTTTCGACAACGCCGCCGAGCTGTTTAACCATGGCTTGCTGGCCGTAACAAATGCCAAAGATCGGCACGCCTATCTCAAATATACCCTGTGGCGGGGCGGGTGCATCTTTTTGCAAAACGCTGCAGGGGCCGCCGGACAGGATAATTCCCTTGGGATCGAACTTCTTAACCTTATCCATATCCGCATGGTTGAACGGCCATATCTCGCAATAGACGCCGCTTTCGCGCACTCGGCGGGCAATAAGCTGCGTTACTTGTGATCCGAAATCGAGAATGAGAATATGGTCGTGGCGTTCTAAAATTGCGGTCATGTCTAATCTTAAATGTAAATGGTTGGCGATATTGGTTATTACAACACCCCCGAACGTCTGTAAAGCATTTGGCGATATTGAATTGCAAGAGCCGGCATCTTTGCTTAAGGTTTATTGGTATGTGATTCAAAAGGGGATTTAAAACTGTGTCACAACCAAAAAATAAGCCAAGTATTTCTTTCGAATATTTTCCGCCTAAAAACGAGAAAATGGTCAATATGTTGTGGGAGGCTGTGCCGAAACTTGCGGCCTTTGATCCCAAATTCATGACTGTAACTTATGGCGCTGGCGGCTCGACGAAAGTCGGGACGGTCAAAACGCTTGAGCGAATGATGAAAGAGACCGGCATTCCAATGGCTGCACACCTCACCTTTATCAATACAACAAAATGTGAGTTAAAAGAATTTACGCAAAGCCTTTGGGATAGCGGGATTAAGCACTTGGTGGCGCTGCGTGGCGATATGCCGCCTGACAGCGATATACAGTGGCCGCTGGATAAGGATGTCAATTATTTCCAATATACATCCAATTTTGTCGAAGGGCTTAAGGGCTGGAATGATTTTGAAATCTCAGTCGGTTGCTACCCTGAAAAACACCCTGACGCACCCGACCTAGATGCAGATATTCGTGCCCTGAAACTCAAATGTGATGCAGGGGCTGACCGCGCAATTACGCAGTTTTTCTTTGATAATGATGTGTATTACCGTTTTCGTGATCAATGCGCGAAGGCCGGAATTACAACGCCCATCACCCCGGGCATCGTACCGATTCATAATTATAAAGGTACAAAAAACTTTGCCGCCAAATGTCAGGCAGGTGTGCCTGATTGGGTTGGTGAGAAATTCGTAGGCAACGAAGAAGGCGGCGCGGATGCAGATAAAATTGCAACTGAGTTGCTGGTATCGCAGACAGAGGATTTAGCGGCCAATGGGGTGGAGCATTTCCACTTCTATTGTATGAACCGCGCGCATATCACATCGGACGCGGTGGAAGCGCTGGGGTATAGAGCGAAGGCTAATGCGGCATAAAACGTGCCGCTTAATTCTGAATTATGTCTAGTAATCCTCTGTAAATGAATCAGGGCGCGGGTTAGCGCATTTTTATGCGTTGCAATAGATAGAAAGTGCGGATAGGCTCTTTTTCTGTGGATTATCAGACTCACTCAATATACAGGAGAGATTAAATATGGTCTTGGCTACAAACCTTGGATTCCCGCGCATCGGTGATATGCGCCAACTTAAAAAAGCTGTTGAAAGCTATTGGAAGGGTAAAAGCTCTAAAGACGATTTGGTTAAAGTCGGCGCTGATCTTCGCGCCCATAACTGGAAATTACAAAAAGATGCTGGCCTTGCGCACATTCCATCGAATGATTTTGCGTATTATGATCAGGTTCTGGATATGACCGCCACCCTCGGCCTTGTTCCAGCACGCTATAAACACAGCGACGGCGAAGTTGATCTGGATACATATTTCGCTATGGCGCGCGGCGCCCAAAAGGATGGCCTGGACGTGACAGCAATGGAAATGTCCAAATGGTTCGACACGAATTATCACTATATCGTGCCAGAATTTGAAGAAGGTATGGAGCCTAAACTTTGCTCTGACAAAATCTTCAAGCATTATGAAGAAGCCAAAGCATTGGGCATTGAAACGCGCCCTGTTTTGGTTGGCCCTGCTACTTACACATTCCTTGGCAAGCCAGCATATGAAGGCTTTAGCCATGAAGAATTCGCCAAAAAACTTATCCCTGTTTACAATGAAATTCTGGCTGGCCTCGCTGAGCGCGGTTGTCAGTGGGTGCAAATCGACGAGCCGGTTTTCGCGCTTGATCTTTGTGAAATCGGCCAAGGCACAATTAAGGGTGCTTATGTAGACCTTAAAAAGCCAGCAGGCTTAAAAGTTCTCGTAGCGACTTATTTTGAAAGCCTAAAGGATAATGCAGAGTTGGCCTTCGGCCTTCCTGTTGATGGTGTTCATATCGACCTTTGCCGTGGCTCTGGCCGTGCCAACACAACCGCCAATGATGCGGATAAAGACATCGATCAGGCTTTGTCACTTATTGGTGATAAAGTGCTCTCGCTTGGTGTTGTTGATGGCCGCAACATCTGGAAAAATGATGTTTCAGATTCCGTTGCAAAGATCGAAAAAGCCGTTGCGAAACTGGGACCAGACAAAGTTTTTGTTGCGGGTTCATGTTCTTTGCTGCACTCCCCTGTTGATCTGGCATCAGAAGAAAAGCTCGATGATGAGCTTAAAGGATGGATGGCTTTTGCAACACAAAAGCTGGATGAAATTGCTTTGATCGCAAAGGGTGTAAATGATGGGCGCGAAAGCATCGCCAAGGAATTGGCGGACTCTGATACCGTGCAACAAAGCCGTAAATCATCCGAGCGCATCAATAACAAAGCCGTAGCCGAGCGCGTTGGTAACATCACGCCTGACATGAAAGAGCGTAAATCACCTTTCGCAACACGTCAGGATGTGCAGCAAAAAGCCCTTGGCCTGCCGCTTTACCCGACGACGACAATCGGCTCTTTCCCGCAAACACCGGACATCCGCAAGGCGCGCTCTGCGTTCAAAAAAGGCGCGCTGAACGAAGCGGATTATAAGGCCGCCATGGAAAAGGAAATCCGCGATGTTGTGGATTTCCAGCATGAATGCGATATCGATGTTCTTGTGCACGGTGAGCCGGAGCGTAACGACATGGTTGAGTATTTCGGTGAGCAGCTTTCAGGCTTTGCGTTCAGCCAATATGGTTGGGTGCAATCATACGGTTCACGTTGCGTGAAGCCGCCGATCATCTTCGGTGATGTGTCTCGCCCTGAGGCGATGACTGTTGAGTGGTCAAAATATGCGCAAGCGCAAACGGCGAAAATCATGAAGGGCATGCTTACTGGCCCGATCACGATTTTGCAGTGGTCATTTGTGCGTGACGATCAATCGCGTGATGATACAGCAAAGCAAATTGCACTGGCTATTCGTGATGAGGTTTCTGATTTGGAAGAAGCAGGTATCAAGATAATCCAGATCGATGAAGCCGCCTTCCGTGAAGGTTTACCGCTGCGCCGTGCGGATTGGAAAGAGTATCTGGATAACGCCGTTGAAAATTTCCGCATCACATCATGCTGCGTGGAAGATGAAACACAGATCCACACGCATATGTGCTATTCAGAGTTCAATGATGTTATCGATAGCATTGGTGCGATGGATGCGGATGTGATTTCGATCGAGTGTTCACGCTCACAGATGGAATTGTTGGAATCATTTATCGATTACAACTATCCGAACGAGATTGGACCGGGCGTTTACGACATTCACTCACCCCGCGTTCCATCAACGCAAGAGATGGTTGATCTGCTGGATAAGGCGAAGAAAAACCTCGCCGAGCGTCAGATCTGGGTGAACCCTGATTGTGGTCTTAAAACACGTGGCTGGCCGGAAACAAAAGCCGCGCTTGAGAACATGGTTGAAGCCGCGCAAGTTATGCGTGAGAAATCATCGGCCGTGAAAGCGGCTTAGAGCTTAGCGGGTTAGAAGCAAAATACGAAAGCCCGATTGTAGTAATGCGTCGGGCTTTTTTCTTATGAGAGACGCCATAAAGCTCAATATTTACAGCTTCCTTACATTTTAAAAAGTTTTTAATATACAAATGCCATAATATAGAAAAATTATTTAAGAAAGAGCATATTATGAAACAACATTTTGACCAGAAAAAAGGGAATCCGACTTCATTTGAAGTTCCAGATCATATTCTGAACATGATCCCTAAGCTCGCAGAAGCCTATATAAAAGACAGTTTCGATAGGGCTTTTGCCGCTGCAAACGGTATGTCTAAAGAGGATTTAGAACAGAATTCAACCCATAATGTGGTGAATAGCCCCGAGCGCCGCCAATTGCATCGCGGAATCCTGCTTGAACTGATTGAAAGGGGATTAAAAGGCGAAAAGCCGGAAAAACCTCTTTTCATCTATTTTTGTGGACCTATGGCAGCCGGTAAAACAAATTTGCGTAATCGTTTTGATCAACGCATTAAAGACGAAAATAACGATGTTAAGGTAAGCGCATTTCAAGACAGCGCATTAGAGAGCGTTTATCAAAAATATAAGCAGGCTGCCTCTTATCAGGTTTACTCTGATTTTAATCTCTACAAAGAGCGCTTGCCGGAATATAAGAAATTCAAAAATAATTTCGGCGTGGTAAGAGCCGAGGCTTCAGCAGTGGATCAAGCAGCAATCGCTTGGAGCAAGGAATTAAAGTCATCCTTGGTATTGGAGCAACTTGGAGATGGGCCCAAAGAAAAGTGGGCCAGTGAGATGGCTGAGAAATATGAGTTTATAGCAGTGGGTGTAATAGCCGATCCGAGCGTAAATGCGCAAGGTATGCGAGAGCGCAGTGAGGATAGCGGGCAAGAGATTTCCGAAGATGAATTGGCAGGCACTGTTCAAAAATTTAGCCGCTCCGATGCCTTCCAAACGACGGCGCTCCATGCAGATAAAGCGGTTTTGCTGCAATCGGATAAGGATTATGGCGTTGTGTGTGCATGGGAGAACGGCACTAAAAATATTAACGATCCAACCGCTTTTCAGACATTTCAATCCTACGCCGATATGGATAAAGATGCGCTTATGAAGATGGTTCAAAAAAATGAGGGTGTCACAAAAGCTGTTACTCCGACCTCAATTCCCGAGGAACCAGGTTCGAATTAGAATAGCACTTTTAATATCTGCTTGAAGCGCCCCATCACGCTGCGTTTCTTGCGCTCTTGGTACTGGCTTTCATGAATGGGCGGGGAGTTATGACGGCGGCGATTTTGCGGCCTCGGACATCGATGTCGACTTCTGTTCCATCCGCAGCATGAGACGTGTCGATATAGCCTTGCCCGATGGCGCAGCCTAAGGATGGGGAATGGCCGCCGGAGGTGAGATCCCCGATCTTTTTGCCATCCTTGGAGTAGATTTCCGCGCCTTCACGGGCGATGCCTTTATCAATCAATTTAAGCCCAACAAGCTTGCGCGATGTGCCCTGCTCCAGCTCTTCGCGGATACGTTTTGACCCGATATAGCCATCGCGCTTTTTGCCGATAACCCAGCTCATATCGGCCTCAACAGGAGACGTGGTGGCATCGATATCATGGCCATAGAGTGCGTAGCCCATCTCAACGCGCAGGCTATCACGTGCCGCCAGTCCGATTGGTTTTACAGCCTCGTGGGCGAGCAATTTTTCCGCTAATGCTGCGGCTTTATCATTAGGCACGCTGATCTCAAATCCGTCCTCGCCTGTGTAACCCAGACGAGAGATAAACATCGAATAGTCGCCTTCTTTATACCATAGTCCCATGTATGGTAGGTCGGAGAGATCAAGATCCATGACCTCGCGCACAACTATCTCACTCTTCGGCCCTTGCAGCGCCAGCAGCGCCCAATCATCGTGATATTGGAATTTGCAGCTCTCAGGCATATGCTGCTTGATCCATGCAATGTCTTTATCTTTGCATCCGGCATTCAGCACAAAATTAAATTCATTTTCATCTGTGCGGGTAATCATCAAATCATCAATGATACCGCCTTCTTCGTTGGTCAGTACCGTATATTTTGTTTTATTGATGGGCAGTTTTTCAAATGAGGAAGGCGTAATATGCTGCACAAAATCGAGCGCTTCGCGGCCACCTTCAGAGCCTGTCATTAAGGCTTGCCCCATGTGGGACACATCGAAAAGGCCGCAACTTTCACGCGTCCAAAGGTGCTCTTTCATCACGCCCAGATCGTAATAAAGCGGCATATCATAGCCTGCAAACTCTCCCATCTTGGCGCCGAGCTTTTTGTGCAAATCATGGAGTGCGGTTTTTTTCAGCATGGGTTTTTCTTTCTAAATTTACATCCATCTTGTCGGTCTGTCAGAGGAGTTATAGTCCATAGGATTGACCAGATCGATGATACGGTTTTTACCGGGCGCAACATCCTTCCAGCTTTCGATATCCGTTTCGATCACGCATAATGTTGCGGGCATAAAGCCTTGCGTTAGTTTGTGCAGCAAACGCTCCGCACCATCGCCAATCAGGCTGGCTGCAATTTCGTAAATGGCGGGGTTGTGACCGATGATCATCAGATGTTCGATTCTATCATCCGTCTCATTGATGAAGTTCAGTAAATCGCGTTTTCCTGCGCTATATATTGCTTTGGCATATTCCACCTCCAGCGCATCATCAGCCGAACAAATTTTTTGAAATGTTTGCTTTGTGCGCTCGGCAGAGGAACATAACACCAGATCAGGGTGATAATTTTTGCTGCACATATATGTGCCCAGCGCTTTTGCATCATCCAGTCCCGCATCGGAGAGTTGGCGATCTATATCGCTGAGACCTGCGCCGAACGGACTTTGTGCGTGGCGCACGAGTGAGAGGGTTTTATTCATTCTTCCACTTCCGCATTTTGATCTATTTTGAATTTCACAATTCTACCTTTTTTAAGGCCGATTGCCAACTCGCCCTTATTTAGCGCTTCGGCCTCTTTTCCGAATAGCTCATAACGCCAACCTTTCATGAATGAAACCGCCCCCTGTCCATTGACGAAATTTTCGAGATCATCAGATGATGCGATGAGTTTTGCTGCAACACCGCTTTGTGCGGCTTGCACTTTCAACAGCATTTTCAATATATCAACACCGGCCGCCGCCGATGGCGTCAGCGATCTTTTCTTCACAATTTTCGGCCATGTTGACGGGTCTGAAGACATCGCGGTTTCGATCGCTTTCATAATCGCCGCCCCAACACCAGAGCGCTCGTAATCACCCGGGATATTTCTAATCTTTTTTAGCGCCCCAATTTTTTTGGGGATTTGACCGGCAATATCGGCCAATGTCTCATCTCGCAAAACCCAAGCCCGCGGCATATTGCGGCGCTGCGCCTCGCGCTCTCTCCATGCTGCAATTTCACGCAGCACGGCTAGATTTTTCGGCTTTGGGCTGCGGATTTTTACGCGCTGCCAACTTTGCGTCGGATCAATTGCATAGGTCTCAGGGTTGGTCATGACCTCTTCTTCTTCAAAGGCCCATTTTGTGCGCGATTTTTTATCGAGCTGGCTTTGCAAATGGCGGTAGACATCAACCAGATGCGTCACGTCACCCAGTGCATAATCTAGCTGTCGATCAGAGAGTGGGCGATGCGACCAATTGGTATATTGCACGCTCTTATCCAGCCCCTCGCCCGTGATGTCACGCACAAGGCTTTCATAACCGACACTGTCGCCATAGCCGCAGACCATAGCCGCAATCTGGGTATCAAATACAGGGGCAGGCAAGCGGCCATCCATGATCTGATAGAAAATCTCCAGATCATTGCGCGCGGCGTGGAAGATTTTAAGCACTTTTTTATCGGTGAATAAATCAAAGAGGGGGTCAAGATCAAAATCATATTCGATCGTGTCGATTGCAAAGGCATCCTTGTCAGGGCCGCTTATCTGGATCAAGCACAATTTGGAATAGTAGGTTTTTTCGCGCAGGAATTCTGTATCTACGGTTATGAATTCGCACTTTTTGAGGGCGGCAATTCGATTATTAAGTTCGTCTTGGGTTTTGATCAGCATATTTTATTCTTAAACAAAAGAGCCTCACAAGAGAAGCCCTTCACATATATTATCCAAAAGTGTTTTTGATATGACGCGTATGACTTAATTTAGGGCACAGAAAAATTCGCGTCATTTCTGGATTTTCATGAAAAACGGGGGATGAAGGGGCGACGATCTCGTTTCCTCGCTTCTTTTAGGGCCTTAGCGGACGGGGAGTCAAACCCCTTGCAAAATAGCGATAATTCGCTATAAATCTTGGTTTTAATGGAATTTATAAAATCTAAGGCAAGATGATGCACGCATACAGAACCCACAAATGTAATGAACTTCGAAAATCCGATGAGGGCGGCACAGTGCGCCTATCGGGCTGGATCCACAAAATCCGCGATCATGGCGGGGTTTTGTTTATTGATTTGCGCGATACATACGGCCTGACGCAGTGCGTGATTGAGGAAGGCTCTGAGCTGCTGAAGACAGTTGAAAAATGGCGTAATGAGAGCGTGATTACGGTGACGGGTAAAGTCGTTGCGCGCTCTGAGGGTACAGTGAATGCGAAAATGCCAACAGGTGAAATCGAGTTGCAAATCGAGGAAGCCGAGCTGCAAGGGGCTGCGGATGTTATTCCGTTTCAGGTTGCCGATGCTGATGGTGCGGGCGAGGAAATTCGCCTGAAATACCGCTATATCGACCTTCGCCGTCAATCCATGCAAGATAAAATCCGCCTGCGTAACAATGTGATTGCAACGCTTCGTAAGAATATGTGGGAGAAGGATTTTCAAGAGTTTCAAACACCGATTTTGACGGCTAGCTCTCCAGAGGGCGCGCGTGACTACCTCGTGCCATCACGCCTGCATCCTGGGAAATTCTATGCCCTGCCGCAAGCACCCCAGCAGTTTAAGCAGCTGCTTATGATGTCTGGTTTTGATAAATATTTCCAGATTGCGCCGTGTTTCCGCGACGAAGATGGTAGAGCCGACCGCTTGGCGGAGTTCTATCAGCTCGATGTGGAGATGAGCTTTGTAACGCAGCAGGAGGTGCATGACACCATCCAGCCTGTGATTGAGGGTTTGTTTAACGAGTTTGCCGACTTTACGGGTGAAAAGCGCCGCGTGGAGTGGTTGCCGAATTTGGCTTATAAAGATGCGATGTTAAAATATGGCTCTGACAAGCCAGACCTTCGTAACCCGCTGGAGATCGTTGATGTGAGCGAAGTTTTTGCCCGTCCAGACGTAGAATTTAAAGCGTTTAAAGGTACAGTAGAAAAAGGCGGCGTTGTACGCGCCATCCGCTGTCCGAACGTTGCTGACCAACCGCGTAGCTTCTTTGATAAGCTGAACTCTTGGGCACAAGGCGAAGGCGCACCGGGTCTTGGCTATGTTCTATTTGAAGGCGGCGAAGGCAAGGGGCCGATTGCGAAATTCATCCCAGCCGCCGCGCAAGACGCGATCAAAGACATTTCAGGTTGCACCGATGGCGATGCGATTTTCTTTGTCTGTAACATGGAAGACAAGGCTGCGAAATTTGCCGGGCTCGCGCGTGATGCGATTTGTGATGCATTGCCTGAAGGCCATGAGTTCGCACGTGAGCAAGGCGTTTACAAATTTTGCTGGATCGTTGATTTCCCGATGTATGAATTCGATGAAGCCACGCAGAAGATCGACTTCTCTCACAACCCGTTCTCTATGCCACAAGGCGGTATGGAAGCGCTGGAAAGCAAAGACCCGCTTGATGTTTACGCCTTCCAATATGATGCGGTGTGTAACGGGTATGAGCTAGCGTCCGGCGCTATTCGTAACCACAAGCCGGAAATCATGGAAAAGGCTTTTGGTTTGGCTGGCTATGATAAGTCCGTTTTGGAAAAAGAGTTCGGCGGGATGCTGAACGCTATGAGATACGGCGCGCCGCCGCACGGTGGTTTGGCGTTTGGTATCGACCGTATGGTCATGCTCTTGGCTGATGAGCCGAATTTGCGCGAGGTTTATGCCTTCGTGATGAACGGTCAATATGAAGACCAGATGATGAGCGCACCGAATGACATCACGCCTGAGCAACTGACCGACCTGCATATCAAGCTGAACTTGCCGAAAAAAGCCGTTAAAAGCGAAGAAGCGGCTTAATTATTCACCGCCTGGTGGTAATGGTGGCGGGATAGGATCATCGTCTTTACCCTCGTCATCATCATATTTTTTACCAAAGTTCAGATTCGGGGGTGAAAATTTGTCTTCCGAATTTTTTGGGGGCGGCTTTTTGGGTGGTGGGTTTTTCAACTCGTTACGGCGCGCTTTAAAAAAGTCCATCTTCGTTTTGACCTTATTGGCATCGGCTTTAATATCAATAATGTCGTTTTCCTCGGGAAGCTCTTTTTCGCTTAATAATTGCTCTTCTTGTTGCTGCAATTTCTGTTGTTGATTTTTCAGGTATTTCTCTTCATCGCGCAGAATGTCGACATCACGCTCCTTATCGGATACATCGCAGAAGATTTCCTCGATGGTGCCGGGCTCGCGGCGTTCTATTTCATCTTCCAATAAGTCCAGACGCTCTTTGATCTGCTCTTGAACCCTGTTAATCAGCCTGAGCGTATCATAGTACAGTTGATCATAATCCAATACACGTAGGAGAAGTGCAAACCAAAAGCGTTCATTCTCATCATCATCAAAATGATCATGATCCAGATCGCCTTTCATGGCGATGCGCCCTTTACGATTGGCAGTAAGGATAATCCGCCTGTGCAGGCCGACTTTCTTACCGATGGTCTCTAAATGGAGGAGGATCAGATTACGCTCGGATTCGCTAAATTTTGCGGTATCGAGGCCGGTAAACACATCTTTGGAAAACATATTGCCTTTAGTTCTGGCCTCTTCCAACACTTCATGCAAGCGCATGAAGATTTGCGAGCCAATGATTTTGTGCTGCTTTTCCTCTACGGCGCGTTGTTCGATAGTGTTGAAATTTTTCAAAAACTCTTCGCGCTCGGCACTTAGATTTACACTCATTGCTTCCATATGCGAATTCTATGCCTATATCGTCCAAAAGTCAAAACGATGTCTTTATAGTCTTGATATATAAATAAAAAGATGACCCGGCTCTTGTGGGGGAATAGGGGTTCGGGGTACAAGAGCCGGGGTCTTTGAAGGGCCTGCCTATGGGGTTTGGGTCTAGGGGTTGGGCGGCAAGCTAGGGGTAAATTTAATGTCTATGCTTTTGTAGTTTTTCCTGTTTTACGGTTGCGGTTTAAATCGCCACTCACAGCAGCAAAGATGTCCTCAGCACTTTCACTCGGGTTATAACTTTTCAGACCAAGGCTTAAATTCAAATTAATCTCTTCACCATCAATTAAAAGGGATAGTTTATTCAGGCGCAGCGCCATATTCTGAAGACGGGTCAAAGCGCGGCCCATGTCGGTTTTAGTGAACAGGATCACAAATTCTTCATCGCTTAAGCGCGCGGCATAATCACAATCGCGAATTTCGCCTTGTAAGGCCTTTGCAAGCAGGCGCACCGCGGTTTTTACAGCATCTTTACCGTGGTTTTTGCGAATTTTTGTGGTGTTTTCAAGGTTGAACATTACTATCAACCCGCCCTCTTCCTTATTCCGTTCGGCGCGGGCAACCTCGCGTTTAAGCTGGGCAATGAATGCGCGGCGATTAAGCAGGCCGGACTCTTCGTCGACATAAGCGATGTTTTCCAAAGTATCCAGACGCTCTTGCTGGGCCAAAATCTTATCTTCGGCTTGTTGCAGCATCTGGCCGGAACGCTTTAATAGCGCAAGTGTTGAGCCGATGCTTTCGGCAAGTTCGGCACTTTTCAGCTGGCTTCCATTAAGAAGGTCGAAAATATCTTTGTCCCCGTCGATGAAATCCTGCTCACGGGTCAGCTCCATAGGGATGAAAGCCGCCATTTTTTCAGCTGTCGTTCCAAATCTTTTTAAAATCGCAGGATTGATTTTTACGTACTTTTCAAACTCTTCGCGGCTTAGATTTCTGACCATTATTTTACTACCCTTTATTACTTTCGTTTGTTCCGTATCTGTGTTTCCACAAACTTAACCTTGCGAAGAATGTGCCAGTTTTAGGGACGTTAAAACCGTGTAAAAACAGCATCTTATCCACAGGTCCATCACGGCATATTTTTCCATTATGTCAAGCTAGGCAAATATTTCAGGGCACGGCTGCGCAAATCTTGCCGATATATGCCAATTCTTGATAATAGGCTTTGCGCCGCCTATATCGCTTTGTTATGATGGCGCGAGCTCTATGAAACAGGAAAGCTTCATTTTCAATGCATCCTCTTAATAAGTATCGACTTCATCTGATTATTACTGGCGCAGCTGTGCTGGTGGGCGTAGCGGTCTTTTTCATGGGATCACGTGGTGATCATCCACCACTGGATGATTCACAGGGCAATTTATTTCATGCGAAATCGAGCAAGGTCGCCGAGAACTTTTCGGCCCATAAAGCTCTGTATGAAATCAAGCTCGGCTCAACGCGCAGCGGATCACAAATTATCAATATCGGCGGACAAATGTATTATGAATGGAAGCCCTCTTGCGAGGCGTGGCTTTCGGATCATCGCTTTAATATGCATTACGAATATGCAGATGCACCGTCGATGCAGCTAACCAGTAATTTCTCGACTTACGAAAGCTTTGACGGCAAGCGCTTTGATTTTTCATCCCAGCGCAAAACGAATGGCGAGCTGTTCGAGGAAATACGCGGCTCTGTCCAAGATGATCAAGCGTTTTACCGCCTGCCGGATAATACGGTGTTAGATTTACCCGACAATACCTTCTTTCCTGTTGCGCACACCATTGAAGTCGCTAGACAAGTTCAATCGGGCAAAACCTTTAAGAATATTGTCCTTTTCGATGGCAGTGATTTAGAAGGCCCTGTCGAGGTCAACAGCTTTATCGGCGGCGTGGCGCAGGCACCCGAATTCCTATTTAAAATGCAAGAAATCGATGCGGATCTGTTGAATGCACCCGCTCATAAGGTTCGCCTGGCCTTCTTTCCGATGAAAGAAGAACAACTCACATCCGATTATGAGATGGATTTGATTTTCCATGAAAACGGTGTCATTAGCGACATGGTTGTTGAATATGATGATTTTACTGTTACCCAAAAACTTATAGCATTGGAAAAAATCGAAAGCACCTGTGCGCCAGCCGATGAAACCCTATAAATCGTATTTTTTTTAAAAGAGTGTTCTAAAATAAGGTGAAAACCTATAAACTTTAAGAGTTTGGCAATAAACGCCCTGTAAGGTCTGGGATAGAGAATATTTCCAAAAAGCCAATCCCGCTTCAGGGACGCATAACACCAAGAGAGTTAACGCATGGATAAAAAAGTTTTGATCGTTGAGGATAATGCTTTGAATATGAAGCTATTCAACGATCTACTCGAGGCGCATAATATCGGGACAATCAAGACCAATGACGGGCGCAATGTGATGGAGCTGGCGCGCGAACATAAACCCGACCTTATTCTGATGGATATTCAATTGCCTGAAGTTTCCGGCCTTGAGGTCACAAAATGGCTGAAGGACGATGAAGAGCTGAAATCCATTCCTGTTATCGCCATTACCGCTTTTGCAATGAAGGGCGACGAGCAAAAAATCCGTGAAGGTGGTTGCGAAGATTATATCTCCAAGCCCATCTCAGTTGCGCGCTTTATGAGCGTTGTTAGCGGCTATCTGGAATAGGAGAGTTATTAGATGTCCGCACGTATTTTAGTCGTTGATGATATTTTGCCGAATGTAAAGCTGCTCGAAGCCAAGCTTTCACAGGAATATTATGATGTTTTGACCGCAATGAACGGCCCCGATGCCTTGAAAAAGGTTGAAGAAGAGTCCCCTGATTTGGTGCTTTTGGATGTCATGATGCCGGGTATGGACGGGTTCGAGGTTTGTACGAGGATCAAGCAGAACCCCGCAACCGCGCATGTGCCGGTTGTTATGGTTACCGCCCTTACTGATTCAGTTGATAAAGTGCGGGGTCTGGAATCAGGTGCGGATGATTTCCTGTCCAAGCCCATCAATGATGTGGCGCTGCTGGCGCGCGTGCGATCCTTGGTGCGCTTAAAGATGTCGACCGATGAATGGCGCGTACGAGAAAATACAGCAACGCAGCTGGGCGTGGTGGATGAATCCGCCAATGTGATGGAGCAATCAGCGGAAAAAGCCAATATCCTTATCATCGAGGATAAGGATTTCGAGCTGAACAAAATGAAACAAACCCTCATGCAAGATCATGATCTGGTGCAGGGCGTATCCAATGGCCCTGAAGCATTGAGTTTGATTAAAAGCCAGGATTTCGAGCTTTTGATCGTCAGCCTCAATCTGGCGTCCGAAGATGGTTTGCGTCTGTGTTCTCACTTACGCTCGAATGAGCGGACACGCTCGATCCCTCTGGTTATGGTGGCGGGCCAGGAAGATATGCAGCGCGTGGCGCATGGTCTGGAGATCGGTGCGCATGATTATATCCTGCGCCCTGTTGATCGAAACGAGCTGCTGGCGCGGGTGCGCACGCAAATTCGCCGTAAACGTTTTCAAGAGCGTTTGCGCTCAACTTACGAAATATCGCTGTCTATGGCACTCACCGACAGTTTGACGGGGCTTTATAACCGCCGTTATCTTGAAGTCCACCTTGAAAAGCTGCTGGAGAAGAATATAGAAAGCAAAAAAGCGCTGGCCGTCCTGATGATGGATATTGATTTCTTCAAGGCTGTGAATGACACCCACGGGCATAAAGCCGGTGATGAGGTTTTGCAAACCTTTGCCCAACGTATGAAAGACGGTCTGCGCTCATTTGACCTTGTGGCGCGCCTAGGCGGAGAAGAGTTTGTCGCCATCCTGCCTGATGTGACCACAGAACGCGCTTATATGATCGCCGAGCGTTTGCGCCGCGCGATTGAGGAATTGCCGTTTAAAATCAGCGGGCCAGCGGGGGCGATCAGTGTTACGACCTCGATCGGGGCGACAATTATCACCGCAGATCAACCGAATGTGAGTGTATATACATCGTTGGAACGCGCGGATAAAATGCTTTATGACGCCAAGGCGGGCGGACGTAATTGCGTGATATTCGAGGGCAAAGGTAAGCTTGATCCCGAAGAATTCAAAGGGGCTGAACGCCGCGTGATTGAATAGGCTTATTGCGCCTCATCCGGTGTTACGCGCCAGATATTGTTACCGACATCATCGACCACGAGCAACGCGCCGCTTTTGTCCGGGATTACACCGACTGGGCGGCCAAAGGCTTTATCATTTTTGCGAAAACCGCTCAGAATCGTTTCCGGATAGCCGGATGGCTCACCGGCCTCATCAAAGGGTACGAAAACCACTTTATAGCCGCTGGGCGGATCACGGTTCCAAGAGCCATGCTGACCGATAAATGCACCACCCTTATATCGGGCGGGGAAAAGGTCTTTGTCGTAGAAGGTTAATCCAAGTGAAGCGGTGTGTGCGCCCAACGCGTAATCAGGGGCTTTTGCTTTTGCGACCATATCGGGGTTTTGCGGCTCGACCCGCGTGTCGACATTCTGGCCGTAATAGCTGTAAGGCCAGCCGAAAAACTCGCCTTCGGAAATCGAGGTCATGTAATCAGGCACAAGATCATTGCCCAGCTCGTCACGTTCATTCACAGCTGTCCATAGCTCGCCACTCTCGGGCTGCCAATCTATGCCGACAGGATTGCGAAGGCCGGAGGCGAATACTCCCTTGGTCTTATTCGCAATATCAACGCGCAGGACGGCGGCGCGCATTTCCTCGACCTCCATCCCGTGTTCGGCGATATTGCTGTTCGAGCCGACCCCCAGATAGAGATATTTACCAACAGGGCCAACGACCATGCTTTTCGTCCAATGGCTGTTGAGCTTACCAGCGGGCAGGCGCACGATAATTTCGGGCTTGCCGGTGATTTGGGTCATGCCTTCTTCATAGGGAAAGCGCAAAACGGAATCAGTGTTGGCCACATAGAAATCATTGCCAATCAGCGCCATACCGAAGGGGGAGTATAGATGCTCGAGGAAGGGGGTGCGCACTTCGGGCTTACCATCACCATCAGAATCGCGCAGCAAGGTGATACGATCCGCGCTCGATCCGCCTGCGCCCGCCTTTTTCATGAACATTTTAACGATGAAGCCTTTGATGCCTTGTCTCTCTTTTGGCGGGCGGTTGGTTTCGGCGACCAGCACATCACCATTGGGCAAAACATATGCCCAGCGCGGGTGATCAAAGCCGCCTGCAAATTCCTCGACCTTAAAGCCTGGGGCCGCGATCGGCTTATCCTGCCCGTTCCAGCCCACGGCATCGGCGATATTGACGGTGGGGATCAGGCTTTCATCCGGCTCTTGCAAGGTCGGGTTCGGGCCATATTGGGTTTTCAGGAAGTCTTCGGATGGGTTTTCGATCTGCGCAAGCGCCGGTGCGCTGGTGAGCGCGAGCGCTCCTAGTGCCAATATTTTCAAACCCTTAAAACTCATAATCTTTTCCTTCCTTTTAGGCTTAGCCTACTTTTTAACCTATCCTATAGTTCCACACTCTCTTTGGTCTTACGCATAGTGACAGAAACGCGGCGCTCACGTGGAATTTTTATGCTCCCCACTACATCATTTTTGCGCGGGGCAATGCCATGTTGCCAATCATAACGCGCAGCTCCTTCCAATAAAAGCAGGCTTCGCCGCTCAAGCCATATTTCTTCAGCGCGCCCACTTCCCTCATGGTTTAAAACCATCATAACAGGTGCGGCCAAAGTGATGGAGACCACGCGATCTGTGAAAAGATTCGTACGATCGATATGCGGCGCAATACCTTGCCTGGGTAGGTATTCATTTACGATGGCCTGATCAGGTTTTTGCGGGAAAATTCCATCTTGCTCTAAGCGCTGCGCCAGTTCGTCCAGCCAACCGGGCAGAGCGCCGATTTTACGGCTAGCCCCACCGCCTGCGCTATAGTCATAGCTGTAGCCATAAATCTGCACGCGGCGCTTGATGTCGGTGTTCCACGGAGCGGCATCAATAGCAGCCACCCATATACTTTCCTCCTGCTCCGATATAAAATCGGGCAAGTAGCGTAAGCCGTCTATTTCAGGGATAGGGTGTGAGATAGGAAAGAGTGAAAGCATCTATGCAGCCTATCACAAATATCTTCCACTTCCATCTTGCACTTTTATACGTAAGCCGCTAGTGTGCCCGAGCTTTGGAAAGTGATTTTCAAACGGTGAGGTGGCCGAGTGGCTTAAGGCGCACGCTTGGAAAGCGTGTTTAGGTTTATCCCTAACGTGGGTTCGAATCCCATCCTCACCTCCATTTGAAATTGCATTTTAGATTTTATACGCCTCAATCTTCGAGATAAAGATACTAATTATATGAAAAGAGAGATCAAAAATTTCTGCTGGAAACTTATCAAAATAAGTTTGGGCAAGAGAACATATGAATCTATTAGAGGATATTATAACTTGGGGTATATCCCTAACATCGATACCCCTAAAAGCTTCAACGAAAAGCTCATTCATAGAAAATTCCATGAAAATTTGGATTACATTGTCCCCTTGGCAGATAAATACCTCGTTAGAGAATTTATCGAAAAAAGGTTAGGTGAAAAATATTTACCTAAATTACTTTTTGTTGGAAACGACTTTGACCAAATTGATTGGGACGCATTGCCTAAAGAGTTTGTTATTAAAACAAACCATGGGGGCGGCGGAGAAGGTATTTATCTTATAAAAAATAAAGATTCTGCAGATAGGGAAGAAATAAAGACAGGTATCGAAAAAGCTCTAGTAGGCAGATTTGGCTATTATACGAATGAGGATTGGTATTTAAAAATCAAACCACAAATTCTTATCGAAGAATTTATGACAGACGAAAATAACGCTCAACCCTCTGATTATAAATTTTTCTGCTTTCATGGTAAATGCCATTATATTCAAGTCAACAGTGGCCGCGAGACAGAGCATAAGCTAAGCTTTTATGACAAAAATTGGGAATTGCAGGCCTTTTCATTGAAAACCTATAAAATAGCTGAAGTAGAAAAGCCAAATCATTTAAAGGAAATGATTGAAGTTGCTGAAAAACTCTCGAGCGGTTTTGATTTTGTTCGTGTCGATTTATACTCCCTTCCTGATGGCGTTCGATTTGGCGAGATGACTTTTTGTCCTAACGGTGGATTTGAAGCCATAAGCCCACGCCATTATGATTATGAAATGGGTAAGCTCTGGAAATAGAGAGGGAATTATATCTAAGTTACCTAGATATGCTATCGCGCGCGCCCTTACACACCAAATATCTTGCACTGCGGTGAAAGATTGATAGAGTGGGGCAAGACAACTTCAAACTCCAAGAGTGCTTTTGCCATGCGTTTTGTTCTTCCGCTTATTATCGTCATGATCCCCGCTTTGATTGCCCTTGGGCATGATGGCTATTTGTTCTATATGGAGCATATGAACCCCGGGCGCTTTAACATGCAGCTGTTGCAGGATAAGTTTAAATTCTCCTCGCTGGGCTATATCTGGACGACTTATGATGTCGAGAGCTATAAAACCACGCGCGAATCCTTGTCCGATGAGGATTGGGCGGAGCTTGATACAATCCTGACCTTTAAGGCATTTTATGTCGGCTTGGGCTTTGCGGCCGTCATGATGTTTATACTCGGTCTATTTGCCCTGTTCGGCAAAGGCCCTTTGAGCAAAAGAGAAAAAGGCGGGGTTAAGGTCAAAAACCGTAACAAAAAAGCCTATAAAATCACTTAAAGCGCGGATACACTTTTCACCATATCATCGATAAGCTCTAGGTCAGCGGGGCGCGAGAGGCTGTGGTCTGCGCCCTCGACGTAAATGGTTTCGATATCGCCCTCGTATATCTCTTGAATTTTCGCCGCGTGTTCGGGCAGAACAACATTATCGGCCAGCCCTTGAAACATGCGCATTTTACAAGGCGCTGTGCGCGGAGCATCGAGCAGATAATGCGCCTTTGATTCATCATAAAAGTCTTGCGAATAATGATAAGGCTCATCGCTATATTGGTTAGGCACTTTGACAAAGCCATCACGCTTAAGCGCAATTTTTTGGTCGGGGGAGAGCTTATCAAACATATCATCGGTGAAATCGGGCGCGGCGTTGATGCCGATGAGGGCTTTTGCAATCTCTTTGAAGCGCTCGGCCAACAAAAGGGCGATCCACCCCCCCATGGATGATCCGATTATAATCACGCTCTCGGGGTTGATGTGGGAGAGAATATCGGCGGCATCATCCGCCCAAGAGCCGATTGTACAATCTTCGAAAAGCCCAGCGCTCTGGCCATGCCCGCCGTAATCAAAACGAAGGTAGGCTTGACCTCGGGCACGGCAGCGCTCTTCCAGCCATGTGGCTTTGGTGCCCTGCATATCCGAGCGATAGCCGCCACAGAACATGAGCAACGGCTCGGCTCCGGCGCTGTAGACATAGGCTAGATCAGGTTTTCCCGAACGTTTTAATGTAGATACATTCATGCTCTTTCCTTCTTTTAAAGGCCAGTGTATATAATAACACACAGGCTTTAAACCCTCTTGGACAGGGTGAGCAAACCTTAATCGGATTTTTAAAAAATGGCGTTTCAAACCCAACCCGTAATTATGCAGATTATCCCCGAGCTGGGCCCTGGTGGGGCAGAGCAAGGATGCATCGACATCGCAGCCGAACTGGTAAATTGCGGGGCGCAGGCGATTATCGTTTCCAATGGCGGCGCTAGAGTGCCGGAATTGGCGCGGATTGGCGCGGTGCATATTAATTTACCCGTTCACACCAAAAACCCTGTTTTGATGTGGAAAAATATCAACCAGCTGCGCAAAATTATTCACCGTTATGGCGTAAATGTGGTGCATGCGAGAAGCCGCGCGCCGGCGTGGAGCGCGTATTATGCGTGCCGCAAAACCTCGGCGCATTTTATGACGACTTGTCATGCGCCCTATAATATCAGCGGTGATGCGAAAAAATTCTATAACAGCTCGATCGCGCAAGGTGAGCGCGTGATTGCGATTTCCAATTATGTTGCCAATTACCTGCATGAGCATTATGGCCTTGGCGAGGAGAAAATCCGCCTGATCCCGCGCGGAATTCCGATGGATCGTTTCCACCCTACAGCCGTGACGCCTCAGCGCATGATTACGCTGGCGAGTGAGTGGCGCATACCTGACGGCGCGAATATCGTGATGTTGCCCGCGCGTTTGACGCGCTGGAAGGGGCATAGCGTTTTGATCGAGGCGATGGCGAAGTTAAGACGGCCTGATTTGTTCTGCGTTATTATCGGCTCTGATCAAGGGCGCAAAGAATATCGCGAAGAGCTGGTCAAACTGATCGAGGGTCATGGTTTAAGTGGCAAGGTACGCCTTGTCGATCACTGCAATGATATGCCCGCGGCCTATATGCTCTCGACTGTTGTGGTTTGCCCGTCGACCGACCCTGAAGGGTTTGGCCGCGTTCCGGTTGAAGCGCAAGCTATGGGAAGGCCGATTATTGCATCCGATCATGGCGGCGCGCAGGAGACAATCGTGCGCGGACAGACCGGCTGGCTAACCGCCCCGGGTAATGCGGGTGAGTTGGCAGAATCGATTGAAGAGGCGTTGAGCCTGAACGCGACGCAGCGGGCAATGCTGGCAACCCGCGCTATGACGCATGTGGCGGCGAATTTCACGAAAGAGCAAATGGCCGACCGAACGCTCGATGTTTATGCCGAACTCATGCGCGGCGAGGTTAAGCCCTCTATGAGCACCGGCCAGCCCTTTCATATGCAAGGCGCAGCAGAATAGTTTTGAAGGTCATGAGTGAGAAATTAAAAAAACGAATTCTTATTATTAAGCTCAGCGCGCTGGGCGATTTTATACAAGCGCTTGGCCCTTGCCGCGCTATTCGCAAGCATCATGCGGACGCGCATATCACCCTTTTGACTACAAAATCATTTGAAGGCTTTGCGAAAGATTGCGGCTATTTCGATGAGATCTGGCTGGATGAACGACCGAAATTCATGGATATATCGGGCTGGTGGCGTTTGGGCATGAAACTGAACCGCGCGAAATTCACCCGTATTTATGATTTGCAAAATAATAACCGCACGAATATCTATCACAAGCTTTTGATCAAAAAAACCGAATGGAGCGGCGCGGCCATTGGTGCATCACATCGCAATGCCTCGCCCGAGCGCGTTGCAGGGCATGCATTTGACGGACATGTACAGACACTGGCACTGGCGGGTATTAGCGGTGTAGATATCGATCGCCTTGAATGGATGAAGGGCGATATTTCAAAATTTGCGCTTAAAAAACCTTATGTACTACTTGTGCCAGGATGTGCGCCAAGCCGCCCTGAAAAACGCTGGCCGCCCGAAAAATACGGGGTGCTGGCCAAGACATTAAGCGCGGCAGGGTTTCAGCCCGTCATCATCGGCGCGAAAGCGGAAGAGGAGCTGGCCGAGATCATCAAGACACACTGCCCAAGGGCCTTGGATTTAACTACCAAAACCGACCTCAAGCAAATTGCGACATTAGCGCGCGGTGCGGCAGGCGCGGTTGGAAATGATACCGGCCCTATGCATATTATCGGCCCCACAAGCTGCCCCAGCCTTGTGCTGTTTTCAGGGGCGAGTAATCCGATCAAGCACGCGCCAAAGGGTGAGAATGTTGATGTAATCCAGCGCGAGCGACTGGAGAATTTAAGCGTTGAGGATGTTACGGGCGAATTCTCGCCGCTGACGCAATTGCTGCAAGAAGCGGCGACGATGCATTGATTGCATACACCCTTGACGCAACGCCTCAAGCGGTGCATATCAATAGACATGACATTCGATACACAAATGGACTATGCAAAAGCGCAATTATGGCGAGGAACAACGATTTTATCAGTTCGCAAGAACGGTAAAGTAGTGATTGCCGGAGACGGGCAAGTCTCTATGGGTAATACGGTTTTGAAGAATAATGCGCGGAAAGTGCGCCGCCTTGGGCGCGACAATGATATTATCGCCGGATTTGCAGGCTCTACAGCCGATGCTTTCACGCTGTTCGAGCGCTTGGAAGCCAAACTTGAGGCGCATCCCGGGCAGCTGACCCGCGCCTGTGTGGAGCTGGCGAAAGATTGGCGCACGGATAAATATTTACGCAAACTCGAGGCGCTGATGGCGGTGGCGGATAAGGATACCTCGCTTATTTTGACCGGAAATGGTGATGTGGTCGAACCGCAAGATGGTATTATCGGTATCGGGTCAGGCGGAAATTATGCACTGGCGGCGGCGCGCGCGTTGATCGATCAGGATATGGGCGCGCGCGAAATAGCGGAAAAATCCCTGAAAATCGCTGCCGATATCTGCGTCTTTAGCAATGATAACCTGACCATCGAAGAGTTGTAAATTCTGATCCCTTAGGCCCGCTCGTGTTAAAACTACCGTCTTTATTCGAGCAGAGCTCTCATGATTATCGCCCCGATATTGACGGCTTGCGAGCACTGGCGGTTCTGGCGGTTGTTTTCTTTCATCTAGATTTTTCATACTTCCCGGGCGGATTTGTCGGGGTTGATGTGTTCTTTGTGATCAGCGGATTTTTGATTACACGGCTGATCCTGTTTCAGGTGCAAAACGACATATTTTCCTTTAAGGATTTTTATATCCGCCGCGTGCGGCGATTGATGCCCGCATTGTTTTTTACGCTCGCCTTTTGTATGATTTGCGGTGCGTTTATTCTCTCGCCCCAGCATTTCGAGAGGATGAACGGGGCCATGGTTTATGCGCTGTTTTCAGTTTCGAACTTTTTCTTTCTCGGCGAGATGGGCTACTTCGACGTAGGGGCAAAGTTTAAGCCACTGCTCCATACATGGTCTTTGGCGATTGAAGAGCAATTTTATCTATTGTGGCCTGCAACCCTCGTTTTTATGCTCTTTTTAAAGCAGCGGTTATTGATCTATATCCTCTCAATAGCTGCTATCGTGTTTTCTTTAGGACTCGCGGTTTTGCTGCAAGATAGCGAGTCGAGCTATTATTTCACGCCGCTGCGTGTTTACGAGTTTTTCATCGGAATTAGCGTGTGTTTTCTGCCGCGTTTTGGCGGATCAAATACGGCAAAAGAAGCTCTGTTTTTAAGTGGAATGGTGATGATTCTCAGTGCGATTTTAATCTTTGACCGCTTTATCCCCTTCCCATCATTTTATGCAGCCATTCCCTGTCTGGGTGCGGCGATGGTTATTTATGCCGATAATCCACGGTATTCGGGCGCACTATTGCGTAACCGTGCTTTCGTTTATATCGGCTTAATCAGCTATTCTCTGTATCTCATCCATTGGCCGCTATATGTGTTTTTCTATTATTTCAGCTTCGGGTCGTGGTCATTTCTCGGCATTGTTGTTCTCGCGCTTTCACTCGGGATGGCCGCGCTCATGCATCGCTATATCGAGCAACCTTTCAGAAAGAGAAACGGGCGCTGGCCTGATCGAAATTTCCGCTTTGTTATGCCTTTCGTGTTTCTGGCCTTGCTGGCGGCCGCGCTCCATGCCTGGAAAAGCGGGGGATGGAATTGGCGCTTTTCCAATCCTTTGTCTGCGGGTGTTTCTCAGTTTATCGAGGACACTATGGCGCGAAAAGATGCGTATAGGGAAGAATATAATGTTTACCGCAATGGCATGGACACTGACACACGCCCGAATATCCTGATCGTGGGGGACAGCCATTCGCAGGATCTGTTTATCGCTCTGCATCAGAATAAAGAGTTGATCGGGGATGTCGATATTTTGCAGATGCCTTTGGATGAAAAATGCTTCGAGAGGCCAAATTACCGCCCCAGCCTGTCACGTCGCATTCTTGGTCTGGGAGAAGACAAAATTTCAGACTCCTGCGCCGATGTGAGAAAGGATATTGAAAATTCACCCTTTGCGGCAAAAGCTGACATGGTGATTATTGCCACCGCTGCCATTTTGGAAGATCTTGACCGTTTCGGCAATTATGCCGACTTTATGCGCAGTATAGTGCCCGAATGCGCCAAGCTCGCCATGTTCGGCTATAACTGGATACCCTTTGACCCACAGACGATATATCTAATCCGTAGCGGCGATGCAGACACAATAAACCGCCAGCTTTATAGCCTCGACCGTGTAAAGGATATAAGAAGCAATCGTGCACTGGCTGAAGCAGCAAATAATGCAGGGCTATCATATTTTGATTACTACCCCCTCCTTTGCAGCGATACCGAAAAACAATGCCTGATGGTTGGCGAAGATAACACGCTTTTATACCATGATGATAACCATTGGAGTTTCGAGGGGGCAGCTCTATTTGGTCGCTCGATTATATCAAAGGGTCTGATATCAACCACCTTGAAGGCTTGCGGCGACCCTTAAAGCGGCGCTTCTTAAAAAGGCACAAAAGTGCTTTATTTAGTCAAATTTTGACATTACGGCAAATAAAGTATATGATATAGAACTTTTATAAAACGGTGTAATTAACGGAGAACGGTGGCGTGAGCACGGATACAGTACAAATTGACCCTAACAATATTGATGGTGAGACTAGCCCGCGTAAAAAAGGCGGGCTTTTTAGGACTCTGCTTAAGGAACTGCGGTCTTTGTTTTCACCTAACAAAGACAAAAAAGCTTCGGCGCACAAAGAAAAAATATCGCCTCCATTGGGTGACGAAAAAGTGGAGACCCCCGATCTGAGTAGAAATAACCTCTCGAATGTCGTTAAACCGGAGGCGGCACACACTAATGAGTCCGCAATAGAGAATAAAGGCGCATTCGATGCCAAAGCGACACGCGCAGCGGAGATTTTCAAAAAAACCACAGGCATTTCAGTTAAAAGTGTTATTAAAGGAACTGTTGCCGTTGAGAACCTCGATAACGGGCAAGCCGAATTGCTGTACCGCGTTAGAGGGCAGGGGCTGCGTTCACGCCGTATGAAATTTAATAATCCCGCTCTGGCAAACCGTTTAAAGGATCTTCTGGACACACAAACGTTAGATAAACCCGATCCACTTCATACTGATATTCTGGTGAACTTATCCAATGCCAAAGAACCGGGCTGGGATAATAACTCTCCAACGATTTCTGCACGTGAAAAATGGGCACAGACGCTTAAAGCGAATGCGGTAAAACCGGTGCCTGACTTACGCGCCGAGATGGGGAATGCCGCCTATAACGATGCATCACATGCCGCTTATAAGGCACTGATTGAAGCCAAAATCCCGTTCAAGGATTTCAAATTTGCAAATTCTGTCGACTCTAACATTACTCTAACGCGTCATAACGGACACACAACGATGATAAAATCAGAGTTCAGTGAAAATACGCATAATGTCGCGCGGATTTTGAGTAATTGGGCGCTACAATCCGCAAAAGGACAAAAAGTCCGCGCTTGCACAAAAGCAGAGTCTGTTTCGCCTATCCCCGAGGCTTGATTTTCGTCATAAAACCTTTATATCTGCCCTTAAGTTATTAGAGTGTAATTTATAGAGGTTTTATGAACGCGATACCACGAGCCGCCGAAAAGAAAACAGATTTTTTCGATATTCCCGCTTTTTCTCCGCGCGAGATTGTCAGCGAGCTAGACCGCCATATCATCGGGCAAAATGATGCCAAGAAAGCGGTGGCCATTGCGCTTAGAAACCGTTGGAGACGCCAACAGCTCGCCCCTGCCCTGCAAGAAGAGATTTATCCGAAAAACATCTTGATGATCGGGCCAACGGGTGTTGGTAAAACCGAGATCGCGCGCCGCCTTGCCAAGTTGGCTCAAGCACCCTTCACAAAAGTGGAGGCCACGAAATTTACCGAAGTGGGCTATGTCGGCAAGGATGTGGAATCGATCATCCGCGATCTGGTTGAAAGCTCTATCCATATGGTGCGCGAGAAAATGCGCAAGACCGTGATGGCGCAGGCGGAAATTTATGCTGAAGAGCGCGTTTTGGATGCTTTGGTCGGTGATAGTGCAAGCGAAGCAACGCGAAGCTCATTCCGTGAAAAGCTGCGCAATGGTGATTTGAATAGCCGCGAGATCGAAATCGAGGTTGCTGATAATTCCAACCCAATGGGCGGGATGATGGACATTCCGGGTATGCCGGGCGCGTCAATGGGTATGATGAATATAGGCGATATTCTGGGCAAAGGATTTGAGCGCACCAAAAAGAAGAAAATGAGCATCGAGGATAGCTATGAAGTCCTGATGACCGAAGAGGCGGATAAGCTGCTGGATGAGGACAAGGTCACCGCCCAAGCGCTGGAGCTGGCCGAGCAAAACGGCATTGTGTTTTTAGACGAGATTGACAAGATTGCAGCGCGCTCAGACGGGCGCAGCGGTGATGTCAGCCGCGAAGGTGTGCAGCGCGATTTGCTGCCCTTGATTGAGGGAACAACCGTAACCACCAAACATGGCCATGTTAAAACCGATCACATGCTGTTTATCGCCAGCGGTGCGTTCCACTATGCCAAGCCATCGGACTTGCTGGCCGAGCTACAAGGGCGTCTTCCCATTCGCGTAGAGCTGCGCGCGCTGACTGTTGAGGATTTTAAGCGCATTTTGAAAGAAACCGAAGCCAGCCTGATTAAACAATATGAAGCCCTAATCGGCACAGAAAAGGTTACGCTCAAATTTGAAGAAGAGGCCATTGACGAGATCGCCAAGCTGTCTTTCGAGATTAATGAAAGTGTTGAGAATATCGGCGCGCGCCGCCTGCATACCGTAATGGAAAAATTGCTGGAAGAAATTTCCTTTGATGCTTCGGATCGCGGCGGTGACAGCGTTGTTGTTGATGCGGCCTATGTGAAAGAGCATGTCGGCGCGCTCATGAAAACCGCGGATTTGAGCAAGTTTATCCTTTAAATCTACACCACTCTTTTTAAAGCGGGATTGGCTGGCTGGCTGGCAAAAGAGAACGGTTTTTCCCTTCCCTTGCGCGTCCTCGTAATCAATTTCTGGAAATTTCGTTTTATGTGCCATATGCTTATTCTTGTTTAACGATAGAATTTTCACCGGAATCGTATCATTATGTCAAAAATTATTAGGCTTATTGGCCTTTTCCTTATCCTGGGGTGTTTTCCCGCACACGCTGCCGAGCTTAAACTCGACCTGCCGCTGGATTGTGAAATCGGCAAGGATTGTTGGATTGCGCGCTACAATGATGTTGATGCCGCGAAGGGTAAGGTCGCAGATTTTACGTGCGAGCGCCGCACCGAAGACGGGCATGAGGGCATAGATTTCGCCCTGCGCAGTAGGCTCGAAATGACGAAGGGCGTAGATGTACGCGCAGCCGCAGACGGCACTGTATTGCGCTATCGCGACGGAGAGAGTGACGAGATTAAGAGCGATGAGGATATCAGAGCCATTAGCGCTGCCAACAAAGATTGCGGAAACGGCGTGATCATTCAGCATAAGGGCGGCTTACAAAGCTTTTATTGCCACATGAAAGCCGGATCGATCATGGTTCGCCCCAATGAAAAAGTGATGCGAGGCCAAAAAATCGGTCAGGTCGGGCAATCCGGCGCGGCACAATTTCCGCATCTGCATTTTAGTATCATAAGAGACAAGGGACGTATTGATCCCTTCACAGGATTTGATGCAAATGAGGGATGCGGTATGCCCAAAAAATCTATGTGGGCGCCGGAAATCGAGTACCAGCCTTTTGCCGTTTTTGATGGCGGGTTTGCGGCGGATGTGCCTGATTTTAAGGAAATCGAAAAGGGGCAAGAGATTGTAAAAACCCTACCCGCCTCCAGCGATAATTTGGTGTTTTGGGTTGGATTTTACCATGGTGTGGCGGGGGATCGCATCGATATGCAGATCACCGCGCCAAATGGGCGGAAAGTATCGGAACGCACGGTAGCACTCGATAAAGATCGGGCGCGTCAATATTATTATACCGGTCTCAAGCTGCGGCAGACATTACCTAAGGGGATTTATAAAGGCCAAGCAACATTCACACGGGCAGGTGTAAAAACAGTCGAGTTTAGCCGTGAAATCGAGGTGAAATAATTACCCGCGCTTGCGCTTAATCAATAGATAATAAGCACCGCTTCCGCCGTCTTTGGGCTTGGCTGGATAGGCTTTAAGAACAATATCCTTTAGCGCGCCTTCTTTAATCCATTGAGGAAGAATATTTTTTAAAACCCCAAGCTCTCGTCCCAGCGGGTCACGGTTTTCAAGGCCTTTTCCTGTAATCACCAAGACACAGCGATTGCCTTGATTATGTGCGCTTAAGGCGAAACGATGAAGCGCATCATGTGCCTGAGCGCGTGTCATGCCATGCATATCTAGGCGCGCTTCGATGGGCATTTGGCCCTTACGCAAGCGCTCATCCGTGCGGCGATCAATTTGCTGCGTGGTCGATTTTCGAGGACGCATTGGCGGATGCTTTTCGATTGGCGCTTGGAATCCGTGGTTTGGGCTTTCATAATCGTTTTGCGCTGGGGGGGGCGTTTTGTTCTTTTCTGTCGGTGCTTTAGGTTTCAGCTTTTTTTTGCCCTGATTAAGCGGCTGTACATCACGCATCATATAACGCCAAAGTGCGTCATCATCTTCTTCGCTGTTTTCGGAAAATATATCCTCTTTATCGCCCGTCATATGTCTTGTATACTTTATATATGGCTGTTGGGCCAATTTATTAATTCTTAAAAAGTTTCTTCGATGTTCTTCCGCGTTTTTGCCGCCATTTTGATCGTTATGTGCTGTATGGCGAACCATAGCTATGCACTCGATTTAGAAGGGAAAAAAGAAGAAAAGCCCGTCTATGCCTTTTTCCGTCTGATCGAGCGCTTTCCCGATTTCAATTATTGGGCGAGCAACCTTACGGGGTATAAAAGCGGTGATCCCGACAAGGAAAAATGGAAAGAATTTGATAAGGTGCGTCGCCGCCTTAAATGGGGGTTTGGAACCTATAACGAAAAAGAAGAATTTATTTCTCTAGAAACCCCGGTTAATCTTAGTTTTGAGCCAGATACGATGACCGGCGGCTATCGTATTGTCCATACATTAACCGATATTCCCCCTTTTGATATTACGTTATTTACTTATCCGTATGGAGAGCAGGTCGTTGCGGTATATCCGAAAGATCTCGAAAAATATAAAAGCCTGCCCATTGCACCGGAAAAACAGATAGAATTTCAAAAAATGCTCAAGGGGTCGGCCCATCTTAAAGGGACATTGCAACTTACCATCCGCCCATTAAAAGCCGATGCCGGTGCGCCGATTAACATCGCCGATATCAATCACTGGATATTGACGGGGGATGTGGCTTATTTTGCCTATGAAATCGAAAATGAAGGACAGCCAGAGACAATCATGGACTATACCGCGCCCTGGTATGATGCGCGCACACGTTCTTCTGCAGAGTAATTAAAACTGTGCTTCTTTCATGCTCATGAGCGGTTTTGAACCGGCTAGCACCATTTTGAATTTCGCATCAGCTTCGGGGAGCATACGAGTCATAAAAAACCGCGCGGTTTCGAGCTTGGCCTCATAAAACTCTTTATCACCTTCGCCGCTTTCGAGTTTTTTGAGCGCGGTTTCAGCCGATAAACACCAGACATAAGCCATAGCAACGAGTGCGAATTGGCGTAAGTAATCGACGCTGGCTGCACCTGCTTCATCAGGGTTTTTAAGCCCTTTTTGCGCAACCATGGCAGATGATTGCTGTAATTTCGCGAAAGATTTGGCGAGCGGGAAGATAAATTCCGCCATTTCAGGAATGGCCTGATTGGTCTCGATATACGCATGAACGGGGTGGAAGAAACGGCGAAGCAAACGGCCAAAGTCCTTTGGCATTTTGCGGCCAACCAAATCGAGTGCCTGAATACCGTTTGTGCCCTCATAGATCTGAGCTATGCGGGCATCACGCACATATTGCTCGACTCCATGCTCGGCGATAAAGCCGTGGCCGCCATAAACCTGTACGGCAAGATTGGCAATCTCGCTGCCCATATCTGTGAAATAGGCTTTGAGGATGGGGGTAAGGAGTGCAACAAATTCCTCTGAATGTTCGCGCACTTTGGAATCGGCATGATTGTGCGATTTATCCAAAGCCGCACCAGCCATAAGTGCCACTACGCGCGCGCCTTCGGTAAAGGCTTTACCGATGAGCAGCATTCTTCGCACATCAGGGTGCACGATAATCGGATCAGCCGGTTTGTCAGGGGCTTTTGTACCGGTCACTGAGCGCATTTGCACGCGCTCCTTAGCATATTCGACCGCATTTTGATAAGCGACTTCAGCAATGCCCAGCCCTTGCATGGCCACGCCGAGACGGGCGTTGTTCATCATCGCGAACATAGCGCGCAGGCCTTTATGTGGCTCACCCACGAGCCAGCCTTTTGCGTCATCGAAATTCATCACACATGTCGAGTTGCCGTGAATGCCCATTTTATGCTCAAGCGAGCCGCAGACGAGGGTGTTACGCTCGCCAACTGAGCCATCCTCATTCGGAATAAATTTCGGCACAATAAAGAGCGAGATGCCCTTCACCCCTTCAGGGGCATCGGGCAATTTTGCTAGCACGAGGTGAAGGATATTTTCGGTTAAATCATGCTCGCCCGCCGAGATGAAAATCTTTGTGCCTGTAATTTTAAAGCTGCCATCCTCTTGCGGGTCGGCCTTTGATTTAATGAGGCCAAGATCGGTTCCGCATTGCGGTTCGGTCAGACACATTGTGCCCGACCATGTGCCCTCAATCAATTTTGGAATATAGAGTTCTTTTTGCTCATCGGTTCCGAATTTATAGAGCGCATCATACGCGCCATGCGAAAGGCCAGGATACATACCGAGGCTCATATTCGCCGAGCAGATCAGCTCTTTCAGCGCCGTGTCTACCATTAGCGGCATGCCCATCCCGCCAAATTCCGGATCAGCCGACAGTCCGCACCAGCCACCTTCTGCAAAGGTGGCGTAGGCTTCTTTAAAGCCTTCGGGGGTTGTGACCTCGCAGTTATCAAGCTTACAGCCTTGGCTATCGCCGATCTGATTTAACGGGAAGAATACGTCTTCACAGATTTTCGCGCCCTCTTCCAGAATTTGCTCGGCCAAATCGGGCGATGCATCTTCGAAACCCGGAAGATCGCAGACTTCATCCAGATTCAAAACATCATTGAGAACAAATTTAATATCGTCGAGGGGGGCTTTATAAACAGGCATATTTGTCCTTTATAAATGAAGGGCTTAATAGAGACTCCATTATAGCAGAAAATGCCGTTAATTTTGATTTAATTGTATGAAAAATTTAACGCTCGCCGCGGCGCATGGCGAGAATTTCTTCGGCAACACGCACCGCATCGACTTGGGCAATTTCTTTTTTTGCCTGCTCCATTTTGGAATTTCCTTTTTGGGCCATGATGGCGGCGATTTTTTGTACGGTGTCTTCACCCAGATTTTCTCTGGCTGCGCGCGCATTGGCCAGAGCTTGCGCACGTAATTGCTCACTGCTTAAACCCTGGCTATGCTGTCCCCCTGTCGAACTCTTTTTTGCGTCCGATCCCTTTTGCCGTTTATCCGACATATTTTTTTTGTCTTTATTCCAAAACATGAGCCTAATATACCGATGAGGGTTTAAAGGGAGGTAAACATTCCATAAAATTTTATCATTTTGTTTGATTCAATACAAATCCGCGGGTTGTGAGGTAGAGAACCGCACCGTTCAGACAGTGCCACAAAAAGTGCGTACCATAGGGGAAGGCCGTGCAAACCGCACTATCTATCGAGCGAAAAGTTAGCGAGATGCAAAATATCACGACCGCGGCGGGCAAGGCCAGGCGATCGCGCGGGGCATGAAAGACGTGCCATGTCGCCAGTCCTGTGAGCATGATCAATGCGGGGAAATATTCTATCGAGCCGTTGAGCCATTCACGCGGGGTTTGCGCGGCTGCGACTTGTAGGGCAAAAAAGATCGCTAGCAATCCTGCACTTTTCAGACATTTCATGCCCATCACAAAACGCGCATATAAGATCAAAAAGACGATCTGATAAATAAGGATTGGTAGGCTGTCGCTAATCATCGCCCATAGGGTTGCGAAGGTGTGAAAGAGGGTCGAGCCTGTCCCGATACAGAGCAAAAGGATGATAAGCAGAGCGCTTTTCCAATTTAGCGCATTTTCTTTTCGCGCCAGCATATAAGCGGCGATGGCCGCAATGAAAAAGGCCGCGTTGGTCATGGCATTTAAGGGCTCGACCCAAAGCCCCTGCCCGATACGTTCACAATAAATATCAATAAACTCGTTCATAAGTAAGAAGGATAGGGAAATCCTCCGCAACATCAAATGTTTTATTTGCAGTTACAGAGTTTAATTATAGGAATAGAGGTTTAAATTATGAGCACTCGATCAAACAGAATGGTTTTTATATGTGCTGTCCGGCTACGTAGCCGGACGACCAGGCCCACTGGAAGTTATAGCCACCCAAATGGCCCGTCACATCAACAACCTCGCCGATGAAATATAGACCTTTTTGTGTTTTGGCCTCCATCGTTTTGGAGGAGAGCGCATCCGTATCCACTCCGCCGCGTGTAACTTCGGCAGTGCGGTATCCTTCTGTGCCTGCGGGCAGGATTTTCCAATCATTAATGCGCGTGGCTAGGGTTTGGAGCTTTTTGTCGGATAGATCGGCGATGCGCCCTGCAACGGCAAATTCTTCCAAAATACTTTCCACAAGGCGAGCAGGCAAAAAGCCGGAGAGAATGGTCGAAATATCCTGTTTGGCTTTACCGTGGCGCGCGGATTTCAGGTGCGATAGAACATCCAGATCTGGTGCAAGATTGATCTTAAGAGGCTGCCCCTCTTGCCAATAAGATGAGATTTGCAAAATTGACGGGCCGCTTAGGCCGCGATGGGTGAAGAGCAAGCCTTCGCGAAATGCGTTCTTTTCGAAAGATACAAGAGCATCGACAGATACACCGCTTAAAGATTTACACTGATCAAGCAAAGCACCGCTGAAGGTCAGGGGGACAAGGGCGGGCTCGGGATCGATTACTTCCAATCCGAACTGTTTCGCAATCTTATAACCCATCGGGGAAGCGCCGATTTTGGGGATCGATAGTCCGCCGCAGGCCACGACAAAAGACGTACAGGTAGCCGCGCCCTTGTCGGTAACTATATGATACGATCCGTCTTTATATTTTATAGTTTCAACATTGGTCTCCATATCGAGACGTACACCTGCTGACTTGGCTTCATTAACGAGCATATCAATAATCTCTTGCGCGCTGTTGTCGCAAAAAAGCTGGCCGAGTTTCTTTTCGTGCCACTTAATGCCGTGTTTTTCGACCATAGCTATAAAGTCGGTTTGGGTATATTGCTTTAAGGCAGACTTACAAAAATGCGGGTTTTGGGAAATGAAATTGGCTGGGCTCGTACCGATATTGGTGAAATTGCAGCGCCCGCCGCCGGAGATCCTGATTTTTTCGGCCGTCTTTTTTGTGTGATCGACCAACCAGACAGTGCGGCCGCGCTTGCCAGCCTCTATCGCACACATCAGCCCAGCTGCGCCTGCGCCGATTATCACCGCATCATATTGTAAATCTCTCATTCAGCGGGCTTTCCGGTTTTTTCTGGCAGAATTTTTCTTGCTTGTAGATAGCGCGCTATGATCCAAAATACAAGCGCTCATCCCGTCCCGACCAGCCAACCAGCAAGTACATCACTTAGCCAAGAGTGAATGCGGCGCATGAATTGCAAATTTTTTAATGTCCGTCTTCATTGATTTAATATCGCCTTTTAATTTTGCGCGGAGTTTGTGGCGATTGTTTTTATCAAGGATATAGATAGAGCCTCCTTTAAGCGGATATTTTTTACCATCATCGAGGGTTTCAAGTCTTGTGAGAACTATTGCACACTGCCCGAATAAAAATACCAGCCCAGCCCTGTTAGGAAGAGCATATTGCCATACAGACCGTGCTCTATCGTGACAAGAGCAAGAGATTTGGTCTTTGAATAGGTCATGGCAAAAATCATACCGCCTAAAAAGCCCAAAGTTGGGGCAACAGGGTTGATGTAGAGCACGTGAGCATAGGCAAAAACTATGGCGCTGGCAAAAATCATACCGCGCCCCTCACCGAAAAAGCCGTGATAGCGCCGGAAAAAGAATGAGCAGAAGATAATTTCCTGCGGCAATGCTGAAAAGACAGGATAGAATACCATCAGATAGGGAATGAATTCAGGCCGCTGCATAGGCAGATAAAACATGAGCGCAGGATCATAGAAATAAATAAAAACAACCATTCCGACCGAAGCAAGGGAAAAACGAAGCAAAACAGACTTGAGATTTTCACGCGAAACCGCTGCCCAGTTCCATATTTCTTTATAACCCTTCCAATAGCAGATGCGCAGGATAAAAATTCCGTATGCGCACGCGCCCCAAAGGAACATAAACATGAAAGGCGCGTTCTTAGAGAGTATGATATAGCTGGGTAGTGCAATACAGAGCAGAAAGAACTCTATAAGTATGACTTTATTATTATTTAGTTTTGCTTGTAACATTCATTAGATATAAAGCTGTTTATCAAAAAATATAGGTTTTTATTTACAAAATCCATATTTTCTTTCACTAAGGACAATTGATGGGTAATAAAATTTCAAACACTGAGAAAACTGCCAAATTTAAGGAATTCTCCAATGCTTATTTACTTCATGCTGGCACTGCCATAGTATCCGCAGCTTGAATTATCTTTTAAACTTAGGCAGGCAATGCTGTGATCTTGAAAATATTTGCATCTCCGGCTTTTCGCTCGCTCTTTCTTATGGGCATTCGCGCCTTTTCATTGGTGGCGAAATTCGTCCTGACCCTTTTTCTTGCGCGGTATTTAAGTTTTGAAGCCTTGGGCATTTATGGATTGATTTCGGCGGCGGCCATAATTGCGCCGTCTGTGCTGGGTTTTGGTTTTCCGATCACGATAACACGTAGTGCAGTCTATGATAATATTAGCGAAATAACCGCTAAAATCTCCAATTATGCGCTTATTTGTTCGATTTTATATATTTTTGTGCTTATTTCTGCTCTGATTTACGGTTTTATGAGCGGGAATATGCTGCTGGCATTGCTCACTCTTGCAATTATTGCCCTTGAGCACCTTAATCAAGATGCGTACGCTCTATTTTTAAACCTTTCCAAGCCCATTTCATCGAATATTTTGCATTTTATGCGCTCTGGGCTATGGATTGTGCTTTATATTGGTGCGGCTTTAATATCGGAGGATTTTAGGAATCTGGAAGCCGTGTTTATCTTCTGGCTGGCGGGAAATGCGACGTGTTTTGCCGGCGGGCTTATTTTGATGAAAAACTGGCCTTGGAAGGCGCCGCAAGTCACCAAGCTTAGAGAGTGGTTTTTTACGACATTCAAAACATCGCGAACAATCTATATGAATGGACTAGCCAATTCGGCGGGAACATATATTGACCGCTATATCATTACCTTCTTCCTTGGGCTCGAGCTGACAGGGGTGTATGTCCTGTATTGGTCGGTCTTCAGCGCGCTGATGAATTTGATCCGTACAGGCATAATTCAACTTAACCGCCCGAAACTGGTTAAACATTTCCGTGAAAAGTCCACCGACTATAATCATGTTTTGAAAAAAACACTCCTTAGTGCTGGGGGAAGCGCTCTGGCACTAGGCATTGCGGCGGCGGGATTTCTCTATCTTCTCCTGCCCTATCTTGATAAACCACTGGCGATGGAGTGGTATCCCCTTCTTTTGCCGATTACGGGCGCTTTGTTTTTGTTCATTATTGCCGAAGTTCTGGGGCTGATTTTCTATAGTCAACACAAAGATGGCCTGACTTTACGTACCAGTCTGACCCAGTTATGCATAGCGGCAGTTTTAAATATGGCTTTAATCCCCTTTTTCGGGCTCTGGGGTGCGGCAATTGCCCTTGCCCTTACCGCAATGTGTCTTATAGGTGTTGAATTTTTCTATGTAAAAAAATATAACCTTCTTCATAAAGGGCGCCCTTCATGAAAAAATTATTTAACTATGCATTTTAGTTGTTTCTGGCTCTTATGCCCAGCGCGATTAAGCGCTTTATCTATAATAAATTTCTAGGCTGCGATATTCATCCCACGGCTAAGATCGGATTTTCCTATGTTCACGCTCAAAAAATTGTGATGGGCGCGCATTCGAAAATCGGCCATTTGAATATCATTCGTAATTTGGAGCTTTTCGAAATTGGAGAAAGCTCAGTACTGAAGTATAAAAATTGTATCAGCGCTCTCCCCTTAGGCAGCGATAAACATTTTCGCCACAACACTGACCGCAATCCCTCTTTTATCTTGGGTGGTCATGCAAGTATCGTTAAAGGGCATTATTTTGATTGTTGTGACCAAATTAAAATCGGTAATTATGTAACCCTTGCTGGTCATGGTACTTCATTTTTTACACATGGTATTAATATCGATGAAAATCGACAAGATTGCGCGCCGATAAAAATAGGACATTATTGTATGATTGGCTCTTGCTGTGTTATCACCAAAGGCGCGGTCTTGCCTGATCAATCGCTTTTGGCCGTTGGCTCTGTTTTGCACAAACCTTTCACCGAGAGCTTTACACTTTATTCCGGTGTTCCAGCCAAAGCTGTGAAGGCTCTTAACCCTGAAGGTAAATTTTTCCATCGTGAATATGGCTATGTTCCTTAATTGAAAGAAAACAATGTGAAAAAGTTAAATAAAGGGCGTTTTTGTTCATATTATTCATCTCCTGCAAAATCTTATCGGCGATGATATTATTTCTATCAAGGTGCGTTTAATCTTGTTAAAATTTCTTGGTAATACGTTTGGGAATAACACTAAGATCTTAAATGGATGCCATATTTTAGGTGGCAAGCTTAAAACCAGCAAAAATGTTTTTATAAACCGCAATTGTTATTTTGATTTAACCGGCTGCGTCTACTTTGAGGACAATGTCAGCGTGGGTCACGGCGTTACTTTCATTACAGCGTCTCATATTTTAGGCCCTTCTGAAAATCGCTCTAACCACGTTGTCAAAGGCCTTATTTCAAGCAAAGATATCACCGTTAAAAAAGGCGCATGGATCGCGGCGAATGCGACTATACAGCCCGGTGTTACGATTGGTGAAGGCGCGGTCGTGATGACGGGAGCTGTGGTGACCAAAGATGTCGCGCCCAATACGCTGGTTGCAGGCGTTCCCGCCAAATTGATCAAAACCCTTGATGGCGCAGCTTAAAACTCCGCCTCATCCCTGAATGTTATCGCCTCACCGCCATTGGGATGGCGGATGGTGAGGGAAAGCGCGTGGAGCAGCAGGCGCGGTGCGGCGCCCAGCGCAGCGTCGTGAGCGTAGAATTCATCACCCAAAATTACATGGCCGCGGCTGGCGGCATTCGGTAAATTTTTCACATGCACGCGCAGTTGGTGCGAACGCCCTGTAAGCGGGGTTAGCTCCAGCAAGGTTGTATTATCCGCCCGCTCCAGCACGCGCCAGAGGGTTTTTGCGGGGCGGCCATGCTCAAAGCAGACTATCTGCATCGGTCTACGATCCCAGTCGCAGCGTAGGGGCAGATCAATCTCGCCTTCCTCCCCTTCCACTTCGCCAAAAATTCGGGCGATATAGGTTTTTTTCGCGTGTTTACGCTCGAATTGCAGCCCTAAATGCCGCTGCGCGGCTTTATTGCGGGCCATGATGAACACACCCGATGTCTCCATATCCAAGCGGTGAACGAGTAAGCTTTCCGGATATTCTTCCACTACGCGCGATTGCAGGCAGTCGGCATGATCTGCGGCCCGTCCCGGAACGCTGAGCAGCCCTGCGGGCTTAGACAGCACCAGAAGATCCGCATCTTCGTGCAGTACCCTCAGCGGCGCGCTTGGCGGCGTATAGGTAAAAGGTTTTGGTGTGGTCGGCCAATCAAACATGAACAGAGTTATAGCGCCTGCTCGCGCTTTTGTCAGTCTTCAAATTCCTCGCGTCCAGGCACACGGGTAAAGGCGATTTTGGTGCCGACATAACCGGCTGCGGTTTTCGGGCAGCTGCCGATCCGCACCGCGCCGCCACCAAATTTTCGTGAAAGATCGTCTATCGCGGTAGAGAGCGCCGTGCTTTTAGCCGCAGTGCTCTTTTTCGCAGGCGTTTCAATCGCAAACAGATCAAGAGTGACATCTTTGGGCTCGTGTAAGTCATGAATCAGGATTGAGACCTTCTTAAGGCGGGTAGGGCGCATATCCCACAGCATTTTCTGCCACAACGTCTCAAGCGCTTTGACAAAGGTAAAATTATCCTGCGTCGGTGAAAAGCTGATATCATCACTCCAGCCATACCCGTTCACATCACGCACACTCAGCGCGAATTTTCGTGCATATAGCGCGTATCGGCGCAGGCGGGTTGCGGCCTTTACGCTCAATTGCCGCGCCATCTCATAAGCGGCCTCCGGCGGACGGTGCGCGGGGTCGAGCACGCGAGAGTGGCCGACCACGCGTTTGGTCGTTTCCTTATCAGGAATTTCATAGCCGTGCAGGCGATACCAGAATACCTCTCCAGCCACGCTGCCCCAGATGCGGCGTGCATGTTTAGGGGTAAGATTCCAGAGCTGTTCGATGGTGGTTACGCCGCCGCGCACAAGCCGTCTATTCATATTTTGGCCGATCCCTGTTAAATCCCTGAGGTCGAGCGCGAAAAGCCTGTCCTTATAATTTCCCGGCTCGAGAACGGTGAGGCCATCAGGTTTTTGCATATCGGTCGCGATTTTCGCCAGATACGCATTAGGCGCGATGCCGATCGAGCATTTCACCCATTCACCGACATTCTCGCGCAATCCCTGCTTAATCTTGCGAGCCAGCGCCACGGCGTTTTCACGAATGCGCTCTGGCCCCAAAAGCTCGCATGAAGCCTCGTCAATCGAGCAGATTTTGGACACAGGGATGTGGCTGCCGACCTCGTCAAATACGCGGTGGTGATATTCGACATATTTATCATGACTGGCCAGCACCAATTGTAAATCGGGACACATTTTCTTAGCCTCATAGATCTTTGTCCCTGTCTTAATGCCGTACGCTTTGGCCTCGTAAGAGGCGGCGATGGCACACGTGCTATCGGTCATCATCGGCACAACGGCCACAGGCTTACCGCGTAAATGCGGATTATTCTGCTGTTCAACGCTGGCGAAGAAAGAGTTCAGATCGAGGAATAGCCAATTGAGGCTGTTCACCGGTTTGAACTGCGTAGGAGAAGAATCGTTTTTTGTCATGACTTCAGATTAAGACGATTCCTGAAAAAGAGTCAAGAACAAAAGGGGAACAAACAGTGTGTTATTTTTTATTTTGTCTTAGCCGCAGATGGCGCGGGCGCGGCGGCGACCTGATTACGACCATTGTGCTTGGCGGTGTAAAGCGCGGCATCGGCGCGTTCGATGAGCTGATCAACCTCTTCACCGATCACATATTCAGCCAAACCGCCCGAAAGCGTAATGCGCCCCAAAACATCACCGGTATTACGATTGACCAGCTCTTTACCTTGCACGACTTTACGCAAATTATCGGCAACCTTCATCCCACCATTCAAGTTGGTCTCGGGAAGAAGAATTGCGAATTCCTCGCCGCCATAGCGCGCAGCAAAATCACGTCCCTTAACACCGTCCGTCAAAGTCTTGGCGACAAGGCGCAAAACCTGATCGCCGACCTGGTGGCCGTAATTGTCGTTAAAACTCTTAAAGTGATCGATATCCATAAGCACAAGGGTAAAGGTCTCGCCCTTGGTTTTAGCGTCTTCAATCACACGCTGGATCTCGACATCAAAAGCCTTACGGTTGGCAAGGTTGGTCAGACCATCGGTCAGAGCCTGCTTTCGCACAGCTTCCAGATCGCGTTGCAGCTCTTCCATCATGCGCGAAGAGCGCTCGAGCTCCTCTTCGAGCTGGAGGTTATGCTTGATCATATCATGGGTACTATCGAGCATGGTGTTGAGTGTGGCGCGGATTTTTTCCGGCGCGCCTTCATGAGAGAGCAACTCACTGGCTTCATTCAAAGCTTTACCATAGCCGCTGGCGGCAATCGTAACCCCACTGACTCGGCCTGACATCTCGGCGATGGTTTCCTGAATTTTCTGTCCGGCGCTGCGAACGCGCTCATTATCTTTAGAGCGGCTCAAGAAACGCTGATGCAGCTCTTCACAGCGCTCATCAGTGATCTTTTGCTTATTGGCGGCCATAATGTCGATTGCGCGCACGACCTCGGGGCTAGAGGCAGCATAATACACATACCAAAGCTCATAGTTCTGGGGAATAGGAGAAATATCTTCTTTTTCTATTCTCTCTAAGACCTGTTTGGCAAATGCCTTTGACTTTTCTTTAGAATGTAAATATTGCACGTTACGAACTTGATTTATTTTAAAACTACTCAGTTATATTATTGCAGGCATACGCCTAGCGATAAAGGAAAATATATCATCCAAGGTCTAAAATACTCTTAAGGTTGAGAATATAAATAAATTTTCAGAAAATTAGGTGCCTAACATTTGTGAATTAAAGCGCATTTGCGAGGGTGGCTCGTGATTGAAAACAGGAGCGGCATCATTTTGCGCAGCCTTGTTCAACACCGCCAGTCCCTGCTTTGTCATGCCAATATCATAAGGAGCAGGCTTCTGTATTTGCTGCACAGGCGGAAGAGCCGCGAAATAATCGAAATAAGGCTGATTGGCAGGTGCGTCCGTTTTCATCTCGGCCAATCTGGCTTGTATATAGCCTTCATTTAGAGGGCCGTTGGTTTTCGCATCAAAATCCTGATGATTTACGCCATAGGTCTGCGCTGTTTGCAGCGTGGCTTCGTTGTTGTCCTTCATGCTTAAATGGTGATTAAGCTCGCAATCAACGGCATTTTGTGCATTGTTAAGCGCTATCATTTCAGGGTGCTGATCAAGAGGTTTATAAACATTATTCAGCATTTCGACCGCATCTTTGCCCTGTAGCTGCGCGATATAGTTTTGATTGAGGCCATGTGATGAGCCGGGTTGTTGTTGTGCGCCCGCTGGCGGCGCCATAATTTGCACGACGCACTCGGCAAGTTTTGCTTTTTGATCCTTATTGAGCGTTGGCTTCATAGCCGCCTGCACGTCATACAGGGCGCTGGCAACATTGACTCCTACACCGCCGGTGGCCAATGAGCCACCCATCAAGCTAAAGGCATCTGTGCCGGATTGAGCTTTGAAGGTGTTATTGACCACACCCATATCCATTTTACAATCGGCAGCCGCTTGTTTCATAGCTGCGCCAACTTGATTTTGAACCTGCTGCTGTTGCGCGGCGAACTGGCATTTAGCCTCTTGGATCTGGCCTATGGCCTGCATCCCCTGCGCTTGCGAGCCTATATTTGCCGCTGCATTGCCGCCTGCGGCATGCACATTAGTGGCTGTGACGTTATTGAGGACGTTGTTGCCGCATAATTTGGAGATTGTACCGGAGATTTGGGCCGTGGAAAAAGCATTGCCAAGCATATCCACAGACGCTGAGCAAGCCCTTCCGCCAATGGTTTTATCGGCGGGCGCTCCAAAGCTGTCATATCTGCGGGTGTCTTGGGTCATATTTCTCCGTCATTACAGTACTATGAAAAGTATATGCGGCCTTTATTAACAATTCGTAAGGATTTGTATAATTTTCATAATTATTTTACTTTGCAAACACATAAGGCCTTTGATCGATTTCTGTGAATGAAGATATGTATAATGGTGTTTTTCAAATTTAAGCAAGAAAATTCTTGCCTTTCTCGAGTCTATGCGCCATATTGCGCCCCAATCATAACCTCGCTGACCGCAATAGGGCGCTCAGCAAACCCGAGAGGAGGCCAATATGGCTACATACGAAACCGTGTTTATCGCACGGCAAGACCTTACGGAAGCGCAGGTCAAAGACCTGACATCAGCTTGCGAAAAGATCATTGTCGATCAAGGCGGTAAAATTCTTAAAACTGAATATTGGGGTCTAAAGACTTTCGCTTACAAAATCAACAAAGCGAAAAAAGGCCACTATACTCTAATCGAATCAGATGCACCTGGTGCAGCCGTGATCGAGCTTGAGCGCGTTCTTCGCATCAATGAAGACGTTGTACGCTCAATGAACATCCGTCTGGACGAGCCAACTGAAGGTCCATCAGTTATGATGAAAAAATCATATGATGACCGCGATGATAGCAGTAATAAAAAAGAGAAGGAGGCCGCATAATGTCAACCGCTGAAATCCCAACAACAAAGCGTCCTTTCTTCCGTCGCCAGAAAAGCTGCCCGTTTACGGGTCCAAAAGCACCGGCGATTGACTGGAAAGACACAAAAACTTTGAGCCGATACATCTCAGAAGGTGGCAAGATTGTACCTAGCCGAATCACAGCTGTATCACAAAAGAAACAACGCGAACTTGCAAAAGCTATAAAACGCGCCCGTTTTATGGGTCTGATGCCTTATGTCCGCAGCGAAAGCGAAGCGCCACGCTCACCACGTCCGCCTCGCAAATTTGATAATAAGGAGACCTAAGACATGGCCACACAAGTAATCCTACTCGAGCGCGTTGAAAAGCTCGGTCAATTGGGTGATGTCGTAAGCGTTAAGCCTGGCTATGCCCGTAACTTCTTGTTGCCACAGAAAAAAGCAATCCGCGCATCAAAGCAAAATGTTGCTTATTTTGAAAACCAAAAGAAAAACTTGGCTGCGGAGAACGACAAGCGCAAGAAAGAAGCCGAAAAGCTTGCGACCAAGCTTAAAGGAACAAAAGTTGCGTTGATCCGCGCAGCATCCGAAAGCGGTCAGCTATACGGATCTGTATCTTCACGCGATATCGCAGACGCAACAGCGACAACATCAGGCGAAAGCATTACACGTCAGATGGTTGAAGTTAATCAGGCGTATAAAATGATTGGCTTATTCCCTGTGACTATCGCTCTTCACCCTGAAGTGAAGGTTGATGTGATTGTGAACATCGCACGCACAAAAGAAGAAGCGCAAATTCAGGCTGATACAGGCCGCGCTTTGGTTGCCGATGCACAGGCTGAACACCAAGCCGAACAAGAAGCTGAGCAAGAAGCTGCTGCGTTGAAAGACGTTCTTGAAGACAGTGCCTTCGAAGCCGAGCAGGAGCGCAAGGCGGAAGAGGAAGCCGGTGAAGCCGAAGCGAAAGCCAAGGCCGATGAGAAAGCTGCCAAGAAAGCCGCTAAGGCCGTTGATTCTGAAGAAGAAACAGCCGAAGAGAGCGAAGAAGGCGAAACTGCTTAATTCTCTAAAGCTTATACATTTTCAAAAGCCCGCTTGGAATTGTCCAGCGGGCTTTTTTAATCCCCGTTATTCACAGGCTGTGAATTGTAATATCTGGCGAATCTGAAAGGGCTTTGATAAGCTCTCGCTCATGGTTCAAGATTTTGCTTTTAAAGCGCCGGATGCGGATTTTGTCACAGACGGCCTCAATGAAAATATGCCCAATTACCGCGTGCTTCCCAATAATGAAGAAGCCGAGCATGGCTTGCTGGGTGCGCTATTGATCGATAATCGGGGATTGGAGAAAATCTCTGATTTCTTAAAGCCGCATCATTTCTTCGTTCCGGCTCATCAACGCATCTTTACCGCGATCACCACTTTGGTCGAACGCGGACAAACGGCCAGCCCCGTCACGCTAAAGAATTATTTCGAAAAAGATGCCGATCTTGGCGAGGTTGGGGGCGCAGAATATCTGGCCGATCTGGCCGCCAATGTGATTAGCATTGTTAATATTGAAGATTACGCCAAAACAATTTTCGACCTGCATATCCGCCGTGAGCTGATCTCACTGGGCGAGAGCATTGTAAACCAATCCTATGCGCATACGCTGGATGCGGACAGCAATGACACCATCGAAGAGGCCGAGAAAAAGCTCTATGAGCTGGGTGAAAGTGGTGATGTCAAAGGCGGGTTTGTGACTTTGCGCGATTCCGTTTTGATCGCCATTGAGCATGCCGAAAAAGCCTATCAGTCTGAAGGGCATGTCACGGGTGTGACCTCTGGCTTGGTCGATGTCGACAAAAAACTCGGCGGGTTTCAAAATTCTGACCTTTTGATATTAGCGGGGCGCCCATCAATGGGTAAAACCGCGCTGGCGGTAAACTGGGCGTTTAATGCGGCTAATGCCTACGCCAAAAGCGGTGGCAAAGAAGGGGGGCGCGTCGCGTTCTTCTCACTTGAGATGGCCTCAGAACAGCTCGCTGGGCGGATACTCTCCGAGCAATCGGGAATTTCGGGCGATGCCATCCGTAAAGGGAATATCAAACAAGAAGATTTCCGCCGTTTCGTCGAGGCGTCCCAGCGTATGAGCCAAGTGCCATTGTATATTGATGACACCCCTGCTCTATCCATTGGTGCGGTCAGAACGCGCTGTCGTCGTTTGCAGCGCCAGCACGGGCTGGACATGATTGTGATCGACTATTTGCAGCTTTTGCGAGGAAATGGCTCGAAACGTGGACAAGAAAACCGCGTGCAGGAAGTTTCAGAAATTACACAAGGCCTGAAAGCCCTGGCAAAGGAGCTTAGCGTTCCGGTTATTGCCCTGTCGCAGCTCTCTCGTCAGGTCGAACAGCGCGAAGATAAGCGTCCGCAGCTCTCCGATCTTCGTGAATCAGGCTCGATTGAGCAGGATGCCGATGTTGTGATGTTTGTATATCGTGAGGAATATTATCTGTCCCGATCAGAGCCTGAACCGGGCACTGATAAGCACATGAAGTGGCAAGAAAGCATGGAGCGCGCCCATAGTATTGGTGAATGTATTGTGGCGAAGCAACGTCACGGCCCGATTGGCGGTGTAAAGATGTTCTTCGACCCCAATCTTACGCGCTTTTCAGACCTTGATCCGAACCATTTCGGAGCTTTTCCGGAGAGCGATTACTAGGCGCTCTGTTATGGATTAGCCAATTTTAGGAATATCTGACGGTTGAGTAACTATGCCAAACTGCCCGTCTTG
>JAHQVU010000031.1 GCA_019634145.1 Micavibrio sp.
AGTACATGCGGCTTGAATCACCGTACCATCCATCAACGACATAGGTTATATCGATATTAATGATATCGCCTTCACGCAGAATCTTATCCTTTGCAGGGATTCCGTGGCACACAACATGGTTGACTGATGTGCAAATGGATTTAGGGAAAGGCGGTCGATCATGTGATCCGCCATATCCCAAAGGCGCGGCAATGGCATTATGTTTCTTACCGAATTCTGCGCATATTTCGTCAAGTTTGTCCGTACTCACGCCCGGTACAATATATTCACCGATTATGTCCAACGCTTGCGCAGTCAATGCGCCAGCTTTCCTCATACCCTCAAACCCTTCGGGCCCATATAAGCGAATACCTTCCGGCGTGTAAATTTCTGATTGTGTCATAAACTATAAAAAACTATTCTATAAATTCTTGAAAGACTTAGCATACATAAAAAGGACAGAAAACCCAATGGAAAATTTATCAGATAATCAAAACCTATCTGCAAGCTCGGCACTCATAGTCATTGGTAACGAAATTTTGTCGGGAAGGACACAAGATAAAAACATTTATTATATTGCGGAAAAGATGGGGTCTCATGGTGTGCCATTGCGCGAGGTTCGTATTGTACCTGATATAGAAAGCCGTATCGTAGAGGCTGTACACTCCCTGTCTAAGCAGTACGGTATTGTCTTTACAACAGGCGGCATTGGTCCCACTCACGATGATATTACAGCAGCCTGTATAGCCAAAGCGTTTGGCCTTGGAATGGAGCGCAATAAAGCCGCGTATGAAGAGCTTGTAAAACACTATAGTGATGGTGAAGTAACTGAGGCGCGCGCCAAAATGGCGGATATGCCAGTCGGTGCAGAGATAATCCTGAACCCTGTATCGGGTGCACCCGGTTTTATCATTGAAAATGTGTATGTGATGGCTGGTGTGCCTAAAATTATGCAGGGTATGCTCGATCATGCGGTGGGCATGATCGAGGATGGCAGTCCGGTCCTGTCCAAAACACTGGTTTTTGATATGCCCGAAAGTGAGATTGCTGGCAGGCTCGGCGAAGTACAGGATCAATTCCCTGATGTTGAAATCGGAAGCTATCCAAACTTTCATAATGGTAAATTATGGACAAGCATCGTTGCCAGAAGCACAGATGAAGCATTGTTGGATAAAGTCATTGAAGTAGTTCGGAGTGTATTTGAAGCTTAATATTTGGGGCTTAACAACTAAAGCAATTGCTTTTATATATTCTCGACTGCATGATGAGCCATGACTAAGAAAAACAATTCTGATTTAAAAGAAATTTCCACGCCAGAGCGGATTGGCCGGAGTATGACCTCAAGGTTAAGGGGCTACCTCTTAACAGGGATTGTTGTCACCGCCCCGATAACGATTACTATATATCTAACATATGTTTTTCTGACCTTTATTGATGCGAATGTCAGTAAGATGTTCCCAGATATGTGGTATCACCGTTACTATGGTCAGACCACAATCCCTGGGTTAGGGCTAATTGTTGCCCTTACATTCTTTATATTTGTGGGCTGGTTTGCCAAAAACTTTCTTGGCAGGCTCATTATCCGCAGTGGCGAATACTTTGTCGATAAAATGCCTGTTATTCGTACAATATACGGCGCAATAAAACAAATTTTCGAAACGATAATGGCCAGCCAATCTCAGGCGTTTCGTGATGTTGTTATGTTGGAATATCCGCGTAAAGGGGTGTGGTCTATTGGTTTTGTTACAGGGGTTAGCGAGGGTGAGGTTCAGCGCGTTACGGAAAAAGATACGGTCAATGTCTTTGTGCCGACAACGCCAAACCCCACTTCTGGATATTTGCTGTTTGTGCCCAAGGATGAGTTGAAATATCTAAGCATGACTGTAGAGGAGGGGGTTAAGCTCGTTGTGTCTGCGGGTATTATTTCGCCGCCGGATGCGGAAACCAAGAAATTAAAAGCTAAAGCCAATGCAGCTGCAAAATCTAAGCGAAAAAAGGTTGCTCCCAAACCCATAGCCCCATAGTGTCCTGCCCATGAATGACTTGATTAAATCCATACAAAAGCGTGACCCCGCCAGCCCGACTTATTGTGAAGTTGTACTTGGCTATAATGGCTTTCATGCAGTAATGCTGCACTATTTTAACCAGTGGCTATGGGGGCTAAAGCTTAAAGCCCTTGCACGAATGGTTTCAAATTTTACCCGTATTTTAACAGGGATCGAAATCCACCCTCAGGCTAAAATAGGGCAGCGCTTATTTATCGATCATGGTACTGGCGTCGTTATAGGCCAGACCGCTATTATCGGTGATGATGTCACAATTTATCACGGCGTGACATTGGGCGGTGTCGGCAGGCGAGATGATACAGGGCCTAAACGCCATCCTACCATTGAAAAGGGTGCGATGATCGGTGCGGGCGCGCAGGTGTTGGGAAATGTAATAGTTGGTGAGGGTGCAAAGGTTGGGTCAAACTCCGTTGTGACATCCGATATTCCGGCTGGCGCAACGGCGCTCGGTATTCCTGCACGTATAATCGGCGGTGATGATCGTGCGCGTGGATACGGTATGCCATCGCGCCTTGAGATGGATCAGCTGGTGACCACACTCGATTGCGTCATTCAGGAAGTGCACTCTATTCGTGAGGAGTTAAATATGCCCTCAGAGGATTGCGCGCTGACAGAAGTAAAAGAAGAAAAGAAGGGCTGAATACTAAAGCCCTTTTTCCATGAATTTTGTAAGGCGTTTGGTGAAAGACCCCGGATCTTTAACGGGCAGTCCTTGAATGACCCGCGCTTGATCAAGCAGCATAAGCGCCGCATCATCAAAATCTGCCCCTGCATCAATATCGCCAACTTTAATGATTAGTGGATGCGTTGCATTGATTTCCAGCACCGGCTTACTACCGCCTGCATATTTTTGATGGATCTTTAGAACCCGTTCCATATTCATGTCCACACCATCTTCTGGCGCGACCAAACAAACCGGACTGTCCGTCAAACGTTTGGATATACGAATATCGGAAACGTCATCCTCCAGAACACTGCGCAACTTCTCAATCAAAGAGGTTTGATCCGATGTCGGTTTTTCATCTGTTTCTTCAGAGTGATCAATCTTTACATTGCCGTGAGTAACGGATTTAAATGTTTTGCCTTTATATTGCTGTGCATTTTGCAGCCAGAAATCATCAATCGTATCGGTGAAGAAGAGAACCTCAAGCCCGCGTGATCTAAAGCCCTCAAGCTGAGGCGAGTTCTTAAGCGATGCGACATTCTCTCCGCTGATATAGTAAATCTCGTTCTGGTCGTCTTGCATGCGTTCAATATATTGATCGAGCGATGTAAATTTCTCACCGTCTTCATGCGTTGAATAGAAGCGACAGATTTTGAATATATCCTCACGATGCGCATCGGCATCATAAAGCCCTTCCTTGATAGCCGCGCCAAACTGCCCCCAGAATGTTATGAAGCCGGGGTAGTCATCTCGGCTGAGCTTGTCAAGATCACTTAAAACGCGCTTAGTCACAGCTGTGCGAATTTTCGCGATTATCGGGTTATATTGCAGGGTCTCACGGCTGATATTTAGCGGCAGATCCTGACTATCGATCACCCCGCGTACAAAGCGCAGCCAAGGATACATGAGGCCATCTAATTTATCGGAGATGAATACCCGTCGCACATAAAGCTTTACCATGTTCTGGCGTGATGGATCATACAAATCCCAAGGGCGAAGTGTGGGGATAAAGAGTAGAGAGCTAAACTCAATGACGCCTTCCGCCTTCCAGTGTGAGGTCAGTAATGGCTCGTCCATACCATGCGTGATATGGCGGTAAAACTCTTCATATTGTTCTTTAGTGATATCGCTTTTATTCCGCGTCCAGATGGCGCTTGCCTTGTTCAGCGGCTTACCCTCGCCCTTGTCTGTTTCTTCGGGCGTATTATTGAAGATTTTGAAATCGATGTGATCAGAATATTCCTCAACTGTCTGACGGATTTTCTCATCAATCAGAAATTCTGAACCTTCATCCTTGATGTCAAGAATAATTACCGTACCGCGCGCACCATCGAGCATATCCAGATCATCATTGCTAGCTTCACGAATATCATAGCCACTGGCACCGTCTGAGCTCCAAACCCAAGCCTCATTACTGTCCGCCTTTTTGCTCGCGACGGTCACATGGGATGCAACCATATAGGAGGCGTAAAACCCAACGCCGAACTGACCGATCAGCTTGAGCGGGTCTTTAGCGTCTTTCATTTGCTCCATGAGCTTTGCGGTGCCCGATTTAGCAATAGTGCCGAGATTATCCATCAGCTCGGCTTTATCCATGCCAATGCCGTTATCAACGATTGTCAGCGTACGCTTGTCAGTGTTTTTGTATATATGAATTCGAAAATTGTTATTATCTTCCACAAGATCGGGCTGCTGTATAGCAGCGTAACGAAGTCGATCACAGGCATCCGATGCGTTCGAGATTAACTCGCGCAGGAATACGTCATGGTTGGTGTAGAGCGCATTTGCCACAATGTTGAGCAAGCGCGATACATCCGCGCCAAAGCTGTGTTGAGGCTGATCCGAATCTGTGTTTTTTGCTGTCTGTGTCATGCCTATTTATATGGGATAGGCGAGAAGCTGCGTCAAGGGTGATTTTTTTATTTACATATTTATGCTCTTGTTGTATAAGTTATGTCCAGTGTATAGCTGCGTAACAAATAGGTGTGTAAATGAGTATACAAAATCATTCTTTTAGTTCAGGTGAGCCGGACAGTATGAGTGCCTCTGCCATACTTCTTTCTAAAGTGCAGAGTGCTATGGAAGATGCGCTAAAAACTCTCAGAGCTGATAACAAGCTTCATGTACATTTTTCTGTTCATGCAGCAGATATGGACGATGCAACACTTGATCCGGTTGTTCAGATGAACTTGAAATCACGCAATACTGAACTTCTTCCCGGTGACGATTTGCCGGACATGTTTAAGAGAGCTTTACGTATAGAGTTTTCTTATGGTGAGCCTCAGCACTATAGTTGGCAAAAGGACAATAATGGAAACCTTATGATTGATCCGAATAAACCTGTTGATGCAGAATTTGATGTAGCACAGCGTGTGGCTCTAGCAGAACGGAAAGTTTCTCTTCTTTTTAATCAAATGTCTCAACCTTCAGGAGGAAAATTCACCGCTCTTGCTGTTGTTAACCATGCTGTGGCTGATTACCGTGATCCGGAACTTTCTGATGGGGAGGGGCTGGGAGTTTATTATAAGGCTGATGGAATCCAATCACCTGATCAGCTTGCTAAAAAATTGGGGAAGGAATTAATGACATTGCCTAATCTTGGTCAAAGCACGGTAAGTTCAACGGATACTCAGTATATGCAGAGGGTGTGTACGGCAATGCGCCAGATAAGACCTGAATGTTTATCTATGTAGTCTAAGGACACAACCAAGTCGCATCCCATGTGTCACCGTTTTTAGTGTATAAAAACCGTGTATGCAGGCGGTCTTTTTGCGCGATCCAGAATTCTATGGAGCTGGGGATTAGGCGATAGCCTTTCCAGTATGGCGGGCGGGGGATATTGTCTATGCCTGCGAATTCACCTTCGTACTTCTTTACTGCGGCTTCTAAGTCTTCCCACTTCTCGAAAGGCTTAGATTGCTTTGAAGCCCATGCCCCGATCTGACGCTCTATCGGGCGGGTTAAAAAGTATTCATCGGATTCCTCTTCAGGAATGTGCTCTATATGCCCTTCAACCCTGATCTGTTTACGTGTTGACTTCCAATAGAAACAAAGTGAAGCAAACGGATTTTCGGCCAATTCACGTCCCTTGCGCCCGTCCGCATTGGTATGGAATTTAAAACCTTTATCATCGATCTCTTTGATCAAGACCATACGGTTTGAGGGTTTTCCGTCTTTCGTCGCAGTAGCAATATTCACAGCTTCAGGGTCATTGATTTCTTTTGAAACCGCTTCCTCAAGCCAGTTTTTGCAAAGCACTATTGGGTCTCTACCGTATTGTTCTAAGATCTCATTCATATTTTTTACTTTTTTTGGAAGGGTTTACTAATTTCAAGCGTAGTATATTGGCATATGCTTAAAATGAATATATGCTTCGATCCGTGAATCGCAATAAAAGAAAGGCGAAATAATGAAGAAATTTTGGATGATCCCTGCTGCTGTTGCCGTTTTGGCACTGCCTGCTTGTGAAGGCATGAATCAGGGTAATATGAAACAAACACTTGGTACTGGTACAGGCGCTGTTCTCGGCGGTGTTGTCGGGTCAAGCGTTGGTAAAGGTAGTGGCCAGCTCTGGGCAACTGGCGCAGGTGTACTGCTCGGCGCACTTATAGGCTCTGAGATCGGTAAATCACTTGATCGCGCAGACAAGACTTATTTAGCACAAGCCAACCAGCGCGCTTATGAAGCACCAATGGGTGAAACCATTGCATGGAATAACCCGCAGAGTGGTAACTACGGCACTGTAACGCCTGTTAATCAGGGGCAAAGCAGCACTGGACGTTATTGTCGTGAATATGAACAGACAATTTATGTCGGCGGCCGTCAGGAAACCGCGCGGGGTCAAGCGTGTGAGAACGCAGACGGTACATGGGAAATCATTAACTAGTCCTTAGTTCGTCCTGTTAATTCATATAAAAGCGCTCCTATTATTAGGGGCGTTTTTTATATCTTTAAACATTCATAGATTAAGTCCGCATCTACACGTTCAGGGCTAAAATCGCTGATTATAAGTTCTGATGTAATCTCTACGCCCTCACGTCTATGCAGCATAATAAAGCGTCCAAGCTGCTCTAATGCATACCAAGAAACGCGGCTATGACTGGCCATGAAGACCTCTATTAGTTTTTCATTGGGAGTAGCACTCTCACGCATTAGTTCGTTAATAGCGCCAACTAACCCCGCCGCATTCCAGTCTAAAATATTGTTTTTAAAAAGTTCGGCGTTACTTATCTTTATTTGTTCGGAAAGAACGCTGGTCAATTCATCTGGCTTCGTCGTTTCCAACAGAGTTTCGAAATTTTGTTGGCAAAGCTTGTTATGCAGTCGCTCATAGCGTTCGCTCTCTGCAAAGGGATTATAAAATTGCGGGTTGTTTAAAGGTGTTGTGTCAGTATTGAGCGCTTCTGCCAGAATATAGCCCGTTGTTCTTGTATGCGCATCATCCGTACTATATGTCGCGGCGCTCAGGATTTCATTTCTGCTCCGCTCGTCCCATGCCATTTCCTGTGCATTGAGGCAGAACTCAACCCATTGTTTTAATGATATTTCATCAATGGTACTTTCGATTTCATCAAGCATGATTAGGGTGTGCGAGATTAAAGTCTCCCGCTCAGGCCGTGCATTGCCCAAATCCTCGAAAATCAAACGTAGTGCGTCAATAGCAATAGGAAGTGGATAGTTCTCAGGATGGTATTGTGTATTAGGTACAAGGCATAGCTCGCATCGCTTTTTCATCATTTGCTGTATGATCCCTTTTTCACCATACTGCTCGAGAAACATTATCGTAAAGCACTCGCCTAATATATTGCATTTTAAAACATCTATACTTTCACTTGAAGGTTGAAAAAGCTCTGTCTTTTTATGCTTATGCTGTTTGGTCCCGTCACTCAATTGGCGTAAAAGATTGATTGCTTGCCAAGCAAGGCTGTATGTAATGACCTGCTCATAACGGTTTGGCGTTGCTGGAAAGGCTAGGTTCGATTCATATTCGAGCTTATTAAGATCAATATGTATGAGAGCCAAATAATTAAACTTACTAAAATGACTGAAAAGTCCCTTTTTTTTGTTGCTAAACAAAGCGCAGAGTTCAAAGTGTCTTGGCTGATGACTGCTCCAAAAAGACATTATATTGTCAATTTCGGGGTGTCCCTGCAGCTTTTTAAACCCCTCTTCGATGCTTCTTGGATTGTTGGAATCGCTAAATAGAAAGTGCAGTGTAAGGTTAGGGAATTGCTCCTGAATATGTCTTTTCAGGGAGTTAATAGTATAATCTAATGTTGACGTACTGCTTAGCATTGAATAACTCTACTAGCTGAGTGTTAAAAATCTTGTAAATAGCTTATGGATTTCTGCAGAAACAGGGCTAGACGAAGCCCTTTAATTGTGTAGGATACTCCAGTTAATCATACTAACCAATAATGAATAGATAAAAAATGGATTTTCAAAATAGTTTTCTTAAGGGTAAACGCGGCTTAGTTATGGGCGTTGCCAACGATCGCTCGATTGCATGGGGGCTTGCCAAAGCAGCCGCTGACAGTGGTGCCGAGTTAGCTTTCACTTATCAGGGCGAGGCACTAGAAAAGCGCGTCCGCCCATTGGCCGAGCAAATTGGCGCAAATATAGTTGTACCATGTGATGTAACAGACGAAGCCAGCATTGATGCGGCATTCAAAGAGATTGAAGATAAGTGGGGGCAAATTGATTTTGTTGTTCATGCTATCGCTTTTTCTGATAAGAACGAACTTGATGGATTATACCTTGATACATCGCGCGAAAACTTTAAGCGCACGATGGATATCTCTGTTTATTCATTCACTGCTGTTGCCCAGCGCGCAGTGCCGTTAATGAAAGAGGGTGGATCGCTTGTCACTTTGACCTACTATGGTGCGGAGCAGGTTATGCCGCATTATAACGTCATGGGTGTGGCAAAAGCGGCGCTTGAATGCTCTGTGAAATATTTGGCGGCTGATCTTGGCGCTAAAAACATCCGTGTTAATGCAATTTCCGCCGGTCCAATCAAAACATTGGCAGCCAGTGGTATTGGTGATTTCCGCTTTATCCTGCGTTGGAATGAGCTGAACGCACCCTTAAAGCGCAACGTCACCATTGATGATGTCGGTCGCGCAGGGCTGTTCCTACTTTCTGACCTTGGCTCTGGTGTTACGGGTGAAAACCTTCACGTTGATGCAGGTTATCACACAGTAGGTATGCTGGCGGTTGATAATGTCGCTGAAACTGCCGAGCTGCTGCAAAGCATGAAGCCAAAGGATAAAGAAGAAGTGGCTTAAGAATGAGCGCTTTGTGGTTCAAAGACTATAAACTCGACTACCTTGAAGGTTTGCGTAACAAAAATATGGGAACGCATATCGGCTTCGAATTCACTGAAATCGGCGCAGACTACCTCGAAGGTAAAATCCCTGTCGATGAGCGCACAACTCAACCATTCGGCATTCTTCACGGTGGCGCGTCGTGCGTGTTGGCTGAAACGCTTGGTTCAGTTGCGGCATGGATGACCATAGACCCGGATAAATACCGCGCAGTGGGGCTGGAAATTAACTGCAACCATATACGCGCCGTGACTGAAGGATATGTGATCGGACGTTGCACGCCCTTCCACACTGGCCGCCGCACACAAGTCTGGCAGATTGATATGATGGAAGAAGCCACAGGCAAACGCAGCGCCATATCGCGTATTACCATGGCAATCATTGAGCAGGGCACATTATCCACGCAAAAAGATAAAGTAGTTGTCGCGCGCTAAGTCTCGCTTTATAAGGTAGTGCATGTCAGGAAATCGCTTCGGAACATTATTTCAATATACGACCTTTGGCGAAAGCCACGGGCCGGCCATTGGCGCGGTCGTTGATGGCGTTCCGCCGCGTATTGCGTTGGATGAAACTTATATTCAGAAATTCCTCGACCGCCGTAAACCAGGCCAATCCCGTCATACGACTCAGCGCAAAGAGCCTGATGAGGTTGAAATCCTCTCCGGCGTATTTGAGGGACAAACTACGGGCACGCCAATAGCGCTGCTCATCCGAAATCAGGATCAAAAATCAAAAGATTACAGCGAAATTAAAGACAAATTTCGCCCCGGTCATGCGGATTATACCTATCACGAAAAATACGGCATCCGCGATTATCGTGGCGGCGGTCGATCATCTGCACGAGAAACGGCTTCAAGGGTCGCTGCCGGAGCTGTCGCGCGACGTGTACTCGAGAGCCAAATTGGCGAGGCAGTAAAAATCAAGGCCTGTGTCGTGCAAGTAGGAACGGAAAAGCTCGAGCTCCCGCTTGAAAAATGGGATTGGGACGAGGTGGATAATAACCCGCTTTGGTGTCCGTGTTCGGAAACAGCTTCACAGTGGGCAGACTATCTGGATGCTATCCGCAAATCGGGCTCATCGGCTGGTGCACTGGTAGAGGTGCATGCGAGCGGTATCCCCGCAGGGCTAGGCGCACCAGTGTATGATAAATTGTCCGCTGATCTGGCCAAAGCGATGATGAGCATCAATGCTGTTAAGGGCGTTGAGATTGGCTCAGGTTTTGATGCCGTTTCGTTGCGCGGCGAGGAAAACGCCGACGAAATCCGCGGCGAGGGCTTTCAGTCCAATAATGCAGGCGGTATTTTAGGTGGTATTTCCACCGGACAAAATATAGTTGTGCGTGTAGGTTTTAAGCCCACCAGTTCGATCCTTACTCCCGTTAAGACGATTGATGAAGAGGGTAATGAAACCGACATCATTACTAAAGGCCGTCATGACCCATGTGTAGGCTTACGTGGCACTCCAGTTGTCGAGGCTATGATGGCGTGTGTTCTTGCCGATCATTGGTTGCGCCATAAGGCGCAATGCCTTTAACGTTCATAAGCTAGTTTCCAAATAAGTTAGGCATAAACCCCGTTTGAGGTTTCCCTTTGCGCAAAGTGCTTTGGTTTTTTCATGCATATTCATGGCATCAATAAGGCTTAATAATGCCTGAGCATGTCCTCAGTCAGGGTTGGTAGAGATCAGCTCTGGGGTTTTGCTCTTAATCCTTATGGAAGTGGAGCCGGATCTGGTTCATCTTCATAATATACATTGGCGCGAAGGTAGTTATTGCGACCCTTAATACCTGTTTTATATGGGACATGTTCGACGCGTTGCCAGCCTTTATCATCCATGCAGCCTTCAAAATCGGAATAATTAGTGTGTTCGGCAAAGAGATCCTTATTACGCTCTGGAGAATCCCATTCTGCAAGATACTGCTCTTCCTCGGTTAAGACATGACCATCTACACCGGCCGGGATTGCGTTCTTAACAGCGCCCATGCGCTCTAGCTCACGCAGCTCTGTCACGCAACGTGCTATATCGCGATGTAAAATCTGCTGTGCTTTAGGCCCTTGCATATAAAGAGCATCAGATGAAGCAGTGCGTTGCCAGAATTGTGCTTCTTTAAGGTTATCTCGACTCGTTCCGCAAGCGGATAGCCCGACGGTTACTAATAGACCGAGGGCAAATATGGATAAGGTTTTATTATAAAAGATGATTTTCATTTGAGAACCCAGTTAAAGGTGTGAATCACTATGTATCGTGCTTAGCATAGCAATCGTGGCGCCATTGCTCAATGCTAATTAGTTTTTTCAGGTACTTCCATCCACCATGTTTCTACAATTGATCCGTAGATCGGCGTTGTAGCAGGGTGTTTCAATGGCTTTCTATAGGCGATTTTGTCATAGCCGCTGTAAAAGAAGGGTATTAAAATATTTTGCTCTAGAAGCTTTTGATCAAGATTTTGAGCCAAGTAAATTAACTCGTCATAGGTCTTCGCATCGGCTATTTTAGAGGCCAGCGCATCAATATCTTTCGTGCAAATACCTGCATAGTTAAAACGACCTGGTTGTTCTGCAGCCTCGCACGTCCAATAGACCATTTGCTCTGATCCTGGTGATAAACTATTCTGCCAATAATGTAAGATCATATCGTAGTTGTAATCATTGCGGCGCTGTTGGAAGGTTGCTGTATCAACAACTCTAATATCCAATTTAATTCCAATGCGTTGTAATTGTTTTTTAAAGTTTAAGGCGAGCTTTTCTTCATTAGGCGAGTTGAGAACCAATTCGAGCGTTAGAGGTTTGCCGTCTTTGGTGCGTATGCCATTTTGAATAGCCCAACCAGATTCATCTAAAATCTTAGCGGCAGTCAATAAGTTCTTACGAATACTTGTTTTTATAGTCTCCTTTTGGGCGCCAGAGAGCGTTGAGTTTGCGAAAAAGCTATTTACCCGCTTTTGCTTGCCGAAATAGATGTTTTTTGCAATCCACTCATCATCAAAGGCTAAGGATATCGCTCTTCGCACTTCAAGATTATCCAACGGCGCGCGGCGCGTATTCATGATAAACCCTACCGTTTTCTCGGGGCGTTGATGCGGCGCTTCGTACTTCACGATTGATGGATCATCAATATAGGATTTTTCCCATTTTGAAGTGTCAGCCTCAAAACGATAATTTAAACCGCCCTTATTGAATGCCTCGAGTGCAACAGTGTCATCGCGGAAATATTCGTAAGTGATGGTATCAAAATTGAAGTGTCCTATATTCTGAAACAAATCTTTTGCCCAGTAATTCGGATCGCGCTCATAAGTAATGCTTCGTCCGGCATCAATGCTTTGGATTTTATAGGGGCCATTTGTGACGGGAGTCTCTAGCAGTGTCGCTTCAAAATCACGTGGTTCCCAAAACTCTTTGGAGAGTACAGGCATTAACGCCAAAATCATCACCGTTTCACGATCATACCCATCACCAAGGTTAAACTTAATACCCATTTCAGCAATGCGCTCGACCGTGCTGACCAGCTTGTAAACACGGCGCATATTCGGACGACCCTTTTCCTTCAAAATATTGAAAGAATAAATTACATCATCGGGTGTAATGGGCGTGCCATCTGAAAAACGAGCATTTTGATTGATATAAAAGGTTATGAATGAGCGATCAGCAGGCACGTCAACGCGCTCTGCTATTAGTGGATACATAGTGAAAGGTTCGTCCCAGACGCGGCTCATCAGGCGGCCATATACAAGGTTTAAGCCTTCCGCCGCAGTGCCTTTCAACGCAAAAGGGTTGAGTGTGTCAAATGTGCCTTTTCCAGCCGCTGTTTTTATAGAGCCCCCTTTGGGCGCATTGGGATTAACATAGTCCAAATGCGTGGCATCTCTGGAATATTTGGCATTTCCATGCATCGAAAGGCCGAATAACTCTTTATCGTCTATAATTTTTTGCCCAGCATAAGAATTTACTGAGAATAATAAGAAAAAACTAACGATTAGTAGTGTATATTTAAACATGAGTATATTCATATCAGACCGTCGCAAAGCGTCCACCCGTTATTTGGATAAAGTCAAAATTATTCCCGGTGATATTACTGAGCAGGCCGTTGATGCAATTGTTTCCATTTTACCAAAAAACCTTGAATATCGTGGGGAGTTAAATGCAAAAATAGCTCAAATCGCCGGAGCGGATATGGATGCATTTATACAGAATAACATATTTGCCCCTCGAGTTGGGGATATCTATGCTATGCCGGCCTTTAACCTGCCGAGTAAGCATATTTTCTTCATCATTATGCCTGTATTCAAGACAGAGTTTGATCTCAACGAAAAACACCTCCTGAATGCGTGTCGAAAGGCAATGGAGCAGGCAAGGGATATGCGCCTCCTAAATATGGCTTTTCCGCCTATTGCCTCTGGCAAGCATGGGTTTCCGAAAGTAAAAGCCGCGCGTCTAATTCTACAAGGCATAGAAGATCGCATCGAGTCTGCTTATAATATGCACACATTGGAGGAGATACGGATTGTAGCGCGAACGGAAGAAACATGCCGCATCTTCCGTGATCGCATTGTACAAATGGGTGGTTAAGACTTACGCAGCTTTCTTCGCCAGTTCAGCATATGAAACCAATGGACGTGGGCCGATATGCGAAATGACTTCTGCGGCCGCAATCGCGCCAAGCTTACCGCACGATTCCAAATCCCTACCTTCGGTAAAGCCGTAAAGGAAGCCTGCTGCAAATTGGTCTCCTGCACCAGTAGTATCAACTACATTTGACACGGCCTCAGCACTGATAACGTATTTTTCACCTTTTGAAATAATAACCGCCCCATTGGCGCCGCGTGTTACAGCGGCAATCTCCACATTCGAGGCAACTTTATCGAGTGCGCTGTCAAAATCGTCGTCCTGATAAAGAGATTTAATCTCATCTTCATTGGCGAAAAGGATGTCGACATGGTTTTCGACTAATTTAAGGAAATCAGCGCGATGGCGATCCACACAGAATGGATCAGATAAAGATAGAGCCACGCGGCGTCCGGCATCATGCGCAGCCTTGGAAGCTGAAACAAATGCATTTTTTGCTGTTTCTTTATCAAATAAGTAACCTTCAAGGTATGTGACCTGAGCGTCGCTAATCAGGTTCTTGTCAACATCATCTTCGCATAGCTCGGTACTTGCACCAAGGAAAGTATTCATTGTGCGTTCACCATCTGGTGTAACGAGAATAAGGCAGCGGCCTGTTTTTGCGCCCATTTGCAATGGCTGTGTTTCGAAAATGATATCCATGGCGCGCAGATCATGTTGGAAAATTTTACCCAGTTCATCATCTGCAACCTTACCTATAAAACCGCCTTTGCCACCGAAAGAAGCAAACCCGGCCATTGTATTGCCCGCGCTTCCGCCTGATGTCTCTGTACCCGGGCCCATCTCGGAATATAGTCCAAGAGCACGGCTTTCATCAATCAGGGTCATTGCCCCTTTTTCCATGCCATGCTTGGCTTTTTGCTCGTCGATAAATTCTTCACTAGATTTTGAGATTACATCTACCAGAGCGTTGCCGACTGAAACTACACCATATTTAGGAGCGGACATTGTTTGAATTCCTTCTATATATCTTATAAAACTATAATTCTTGTATAGGATAACAAAACAAAGGCCAACCCTATGAGCGGAAAAGATAACAATAAAACTCAACCTATAAGTCAGGCTTCATCACTTGCTATAAGTGCTATAGAGCTAGCTGGTGAAATAGGCTGGCAGCAATTAACCATGCAGGATCTTTCCGAAAAAAGCGGCTTTGGTCTCGGCGAAATTCGAGATTTGATCGATGATAAAGGCGATTTGCTGGTTCTTTTCGGAAAGGTTATAGATAAAAAAGTTTTGGCCATTCATGTGGCTAGTGATGCGTCGATGCCCCCCCGTGATAAGCTTTTTGACATCCTGATGGATCGTTTTGATACGCTCAATGAACACAGGCAGGGGATATTAGCAGTTCTTGAGAGTTTTAAATATGACCCGAAGCAATTGCTTATTTCATGTCCGCATTTGTGCAAATCAATGTGTTGGATGCTGGGCGCCGCTGGCATTGAGACGAATGGAATTAGAGGTGCGCTAAGAGTTGCCGGCCTTACAGGTTTATACATCAAAACACTTAAGGTCTGGAAAAATGATGAAAGCGAGGATATGGCCAAAGTTATGGCTGCACTGGACAAGGATTTGGGCCGTTTGGAACAAGCCGAAATTTCACTTGGTTTATAAGCGCTCCAAAGCTTCCTTAACACTGCTGGAATAGGGAAGCGTTTTATATCCCCCAGCTTTACTTGCTGTCAGCATACGGGCCACCGAAGCTTTCTGAAGTGCTAGCTGCAATGAATCTGCATTTTTTAAGCATGCTGCAAATACACCAACAAAAGTATCATCCGCGCATGATGTATCCACGGTTTCCGTTTCGCTAAATAGCGTCGAGCTAATCGTATTAACCTCGCCATTGGTGCCGGTATAACGACATCCCCCATCTTTGAGTAGGATAATTAGCTTGTCTGATGGTATGGATTTTAGGGCAGGGTAGGTCTCTCCTGCAATTATATAGCTCACATCTTTAAAGTCATAATTTTCTGGTTTGTTTCGTGCACCCAATGATAGAATACAGCGTGCCCGCGCATTTTTTGCCTTCTGGATCAGCGGATTGATATGAGTTGCGGGAAAGTCGTCCTGAACTAGTATAATATTGGCTTCGTTTAAAATTTCTTCGGGGATTTGTTCGTGGCTTGCTTCCTCACTCGCCCCGAGTGCTAAAATCGTTTTTTTCTGTTGTGTGCCGAGCTCGATTAGGCTGCCCGTATATAATGTCTCAGAGCGAGAAACGCCCGATGTGATAACTTCGTTCTGTCTTGCCTTTAGAAGCATATCTTTACTCAGGAAATCATCTCCAACGCAGCCTATTAAAGCGGTCTTTGCATTTGATCTGGCACAGGCGATAGCCTGAATTAAAGCTCTCCCACCAAATGAAATATCATAGTCTTGAGCAAAAAAACTCTCGGGAATACCCTCGGATGCTGTAAGGGAAACTTTATTGAGAATGAGAATGGAGCCAAAAGAAATAATCATGTTATGATCCCTTATAAAATCAAAGCATAGGTTTAGATTTTTGCTATCATAACCTTTCCTTTTGGAGTTTAATAGATTATATGTTGCGAAAGCCTTTGGGATCAATTCACCAAATAAAGCCTATAATATGAATACATTTAATTATAATGAGCACTTTAAGAGCTGTATTAGCGGAATTAAAAGTGAAGGCCGCTACAGAACTTTTGCTAATCTTGAGCGAATTTCGGGACGTTTCCCCAAAGCCCTTTATCGCCCAAAAGATGATGCGCAGCCTCGCGAAGTTACGATTTGGTGCTCAAATGATTATCTTGGAATGGGGCAGCATCCAGTCGTTGTTAATGCCGCGCGGGAAGCTCTTGATAATTCAGGTGCAGGTGCAGGTGGAACACGGAATATATCAGGCACAACGCGCTATCATGTAGAGCTGGAAGAAACAATGGCTGACCTGCATGGAAAGGAAGCCGCGCTTGTTTTCTCATCAGGCTATGTATCCAATGAGGGCTCGCTTGGCACTTTGGGCAAAATTCTACCTGATAGTATTATATTTTCAGACGAGATGAACCACGCCTCTATGATCCACGGTATCCGTGATTCTAAAGCGCAAAAACACGTATTTAGACACAATGATTTAGAGCATTTGGAGGAGCTGCTTAAGACTGCACCGCTGAATGCGCCGAAAATCATTGCATTTGAATCTGTCTATTCTATGGATGGTGATATTGCCCCGATCAAAGAAATCTGTGATCTAGCCGATAAATATGGCGCGATGACTTATCTTGATGAGGTTCATGCGGTTGGCATGTATGGCAAGCGTGGCGGAGGCGTGGCCGAAGAGCGCGGCCTTATGGATCGTATTGATGTCATTGAAGGTACATTCGGAAAGGCCTATGGCTGTATGGGCGGTTTTATAACCGGTGATACCGCTGTGGTCGATACGATACGCAGTTACGCCTCTAGTTTTATATTCACTACCAGCTTGCCCCCATCAGTACTAGCGGGTGCCCGCGCTGCGGTTGAACATTTGAAGGTATCCGATGTTGAGCGTATGCGGATGTTTTCGAATGTGAAGATGCTGAAAAATGGTTTGGAAAGTGCCGGGTTACCCTACCTTCAAGGGCCAAGCCACATCGTCCCCGTTATTGTTGGAGAGCCAAATTGTTGCCGCGAAGTAACCCAACTTTTAATGAATAATTACAATATTTATGTTCAGCCAATCAATTATCCGACAGTGCCTAAGGGGACAGAGCGAATGCGCTTTACAGCCTCTGCCGCGCATAGCAAGGAAGACATTCAAGCATTGATTGATACATTGTCGGAACTATGGTCGACACATCACATGCTACAAACGCAAGTGGCATAAAAATTTAAGTTTTCAAAAAAATTAAGCGCTAATATTAACGTTTGATCCGAGGGAACCGGATACAGGTGCGGAACGCGCAGCTTGGTCAAGGATATTTACAATAGCTTGCTCAGCCTCCGCAGATGCTTTCACAACAGAAAATGCTACATTCTGTCTTATCATTGCCTGTTCGGCTGCGATTGCTGCTGGTGCTGAAACCATAAAATAACTCCTTTATATTATAAGCATAACACATTTGGTCTAACTTTCAAAATTTTCAGGCCTATAAATTATGTTTTTTGAAATACCTTCGACAAGCCTTATCTAGCTCGATCAATAATTCATAGCCACGCTCACCTCCATCACCTTTCATTGTGTGATCAAGAATGGCTTTGATGGCATTCTCATGCGCCTGTATAATAGCTAAGGCCTCTTGGTCGTATAGGCTTAGAGTTTCTATAAATTGCTGGCAGATGTCCGCAACATCAGAGATTAGGCGATACTGAAACATTCCACCGTGGGCCTTCAACTGAATTATAGGCGTAAGCACGTGCTCGATATCATCAAGCGGGCCTTCAGAGTTTTGTAGCTGCTTAAGAGCTTGAGAAATACTTGCGCTTAAATCATCTAAAAAGACGTCGGCTATTGGAGCAAAATCAATCTTATAATTTTTAATAAATTCATCGGCCTTCTTGAGGCGTTCTTTTGGAATCCCGCCACTTCCTATCCTGAGCTTAAGCAGGTTAGGGGGTTTGATATATTTTACTTTTTCATGATCCATATTTAAATTGAGCTCACATCATCACGCAATTGCTTTAGAAAATCGTCCTCCTCACGCGTAATCTGCGGGAAGTCATATTTGTCATTATCGCGCCTTTGCGGTCCAGTATAGTCCTTAAGTTTTTTTCTACGCCTGTCGGGGCCGAAAAACTGTCCTGTATCCACAAACTGTCTTGGCTTTTCAACGATATGTTGCAAGCGGGAGAATAAATCCTGTGAGGTGAAAGGTTTAACTAAAAACTCTGTAACTCCAGCATCCCGTGCTTCCTCAACGCGTAAGCGCGAGCTAAAGCCTGTGACCATTATTACAGGCACATAAGGGTTGGGCACCTTATTACTGCCACGAATCTGTCTTGTTAATTGTAGCCCGTCAATTGGGGTCATAAGCCAATCTGTAATAATAAAATCAGGGTCTTTGTCCATTATCATTTGCATGGCGTGCTCCCCATTTTCGGCTTGAAAGACTGTGTTAAAGCCAAGGATGCCAAGAATAGACTCGGTTAAATCTCGCATGGGTTTAATATCATCAATGACAAGAACCCTGATATCTTCAAGTTTATAGGTCATAAGGCAAATATAGCAGACAAAATCTAAAGGGTTGGTAAATCAATTGAATTAAATATATACTGCTAAGGTATTATTGGCACATGATAATTTGAAATTCCTGACTTTTTTACAGAAAGATTTTTTATGTTTACAGGCGGAAAACTTCTTGTTCAGACACTTCAAAATCACAATGTTAAACGTGTTTTTTCTGTTGCTGGCGAGAGTTATTTACCGGTTTTGGACGCCTTGCTAGACTTCCCCGACATTCAGAATATCACCTGTCGTCAGGAATCTGGCGTTACTTTCGGTGCGGAAAGCTATGGCTTGCTGACAGGTGAGCCGGGCATTGCCTTTGTGACGCGTGGCCCTGGTGCGTGTAATGCATCGATTGGTGTGCATGCTGCCAAGCAATCTTCCTCACCTCTGATTATGTTTGTTGGCCTTGTCAGAACCGAAGACAGGGGGAAAGAAGCCTTCCAAGAGTTTGATCTACCACAGATGTTTGCCTCACATAGCAAATGGTCAGCCGTAATTGATGAGGCTGAGCGCATAGGCGAGTTCGTAGCGCGCGCTTATCATATTGCAATGTCGGGGCGAAAGGGGCCGGTCGTATTGGGTCTACCAGAAGACATTCTCTCCAAAATAGTGGCAGAAAAATCACCATCGCAACCTATAAAAAGCGACACGCCATCAGTAAGTAATGATGATTTAAAGCCAATAATCGAAGCGCTTCAGGCAGCCTCAAACCCTATGGTGATTGTTGGTGGAAGTTGCTGGGATGGCGCTGCCATAGAAAATATAGGGCGGTTTGCCGCTGCTGCGCATCTTCCAGTCGCCGCGTCTTTTAGACGGCAAGATTTGGTTGATCACACGGCAAAATATTATATCGGCGAGCTGGGGACGGGCTCTAATCCGCAATTAATTGAGGACGTAAAAAAATCTGATGTCATACTCGTAATCGGTGGGCGAATAAACGAAATTATGACCCAAAGCTATTCGTTATTCGAAGACGGACAAAAAATTTTGCATATTTACCCATCATCAGAGGAAATTGGTAAAGCATACACTCCGCACCTCTCGCTTTGCGCTGAAATTAATAAAGTCGCAGCTATATTGGCTACAGCCAGGATTGATGGTCGTAATTGGGCAGGGCGCCGTGACAGGCTTCGCAATCAATATGTTGAATGGACAGATATTCCCGAGAGTTCACAGTGCAATTGGGATGGCGCGGACATGACCCAGATATTCCGCATTTTGAGAGATAAATTGCCGCAGGATGCTATTGTCACTACGGATGCCGGAAATTTTAGCGGATGGTGTCAACGATACTTGCGCTATGGCAGGCCAGGGCGTTTGTTAGCACCTTTAAGCGGCGCTATGGGCTATGCGCTACCCTCAGCCGTCTCTGCATCACTGGAGTGCCCTGACCGTGTGGTGGTCGGGTTCTGCGGCGATGGAGGCTTCATGATGACCCAAATGGAGCTAGCAACAGCGGTTCACCATGGGGCAAAACCAATCGTAATAGTGTGCAATAATGCCATGTATGGAACAATCAGAATGCACCAAGAGCAAGATTTTCCGGGGAGAATTTCAGGCACAGCTCTTACAAACCCTGATTTTGTTGCTCTGGCGCAAAGCTATGGTGCATTTGCGGTTCAAGTGCACCACGCCGATCAATTTGAAGATGCTTTCAAGCAGGCTGTAAAAGCTTCAAAGCTAGCTGTTATAGAAATAAAAATGGATCCGGGGCAGATAACCACGCGCGCAGAAATAGCGGTAAATTCTATATTTTGATTGATGAGTGTGTAGGAAGAGAGATAATTCCGGCAATAAATCATAAAATCGATATGGCATTAAACGGCGAACAGATGGATGCTCTCATCTATCCAAAATCGAAACAAATGTTAAGAAAACCGATCTATCGCTTTCGCCATCTTAATGTCCCGTTCGCTAATTCCTTGCGCATCATGCGTGGTAAGATTTACTTCAACCCTATTATATACGTTTGACCATTCAGGGTGATGGTCCATTTTTTCAGCGATCATGGCTACGCGGCACATAAAGCCAAATGCTGCATTAAAATTTTTGAATTTAAAGCTCTTACGAACGCTTTTTTGGTCATCACTTAATGTCCAGCTTTCTATGTCTTTAAGATTTTTTTCCAGTGCCTGTGGATCAAGTTTTAGAATCATTGTTTATCCAGAGCGTTCATTTTAAAATTTAAATACAGAATCATATTTTAAAATGTCTCTTTAATAAAGAGGCAATATCGAGGAGTCCTCGCCAATGAATGGCAAGCGCATTATTATGAATTTTACCGTTGCGCCTTCACATGACGATATAGAGGCGATGGTTGATACTATTTTGGATCATTTACCTGAAGAGATCTCGGATCTGGTGGATGGTATATCAATTGTCATCGAAGAGTTCCCTGATGAATCTATAGAACAAGAGTTAGAGCTGGAGGATCCGTTTGATTTGCTGGCTCTTTTCAGAAGCGGTCGGGAAATATCGCCCGGTGTAGAAAAGAAATCTGCCAATGACGATGATGTTTTGATCTTATATCGTCGTCCAATTCTGGATTTGTGGTGTGAAAGCGGCGATGAGTTAAATCTTGTATTAAGGAACGTGATCGTCGAGGAGTTGGGACAAAATCTAGATTTTTCTGAAGACGAGATAGAAGAGATGTCAGCACGCCATTTTCAAGGGATGCTATAGATTTAATTCCTTTGCTTTGGATATCTAGCATTAACCGATGCCCTTGTGCTAAAATAAATAAGAGCTAATTTTTAAGTGATGGTCAGTTGATTATTTTTAGAACTATAATCCCTGTAGTTATGTTTGCATTTGCCTATGCGGCAAATATAGCTCCATCGTATGCTGAGGCGTGCGATGCTGAAATACGCGAGGTGCATAAAGCCAGCGCTTGGCGCTCGGCCAAACGTGATATTGAAATGGCAGAGACTCTTATATTGCATCCTGATAGTGTATTGGAATATTCCTGCCTTAATAGCTATTTTTCTGACAATAATAACACTTGGGATCTATCTAGAACACCTCCATCTGATCTAGATCTATCTGAATATGACGGACGATCATCTGAAGATATCGCTGCAGAGAGGGATCAGGTATTAGAGCAAATAATTGATCTTCGAAATAGAATGACCAAATATGCCTTTGATTATACTGCGTTGGATTTTCAACAGCCCGGGTATGATGAAGATAACCCGCCAAACCCTGATACCGAATGGGAAAGAGTTATCACGCGCCTTCCGGCCACAGACGGGTATTTTCGAAACTCGTTTAATCCGAAGGCGGTTTACAGAGAAATGTACGAAGAATTAATTGTATTGGACGGCTATACAAATGCACAAGGAGAGTTTGTGGAGGGGGTGTACCAAGAATTACAATATGCTTATGCAGATGCATCAGCACGCGAGCAAGAAGTGCTCTATGACAATCGTAACCCACCTATTAATCCAGACCCAGAGCTCGATTATGCCAATTTTACAGGCCAAAAATACGCTGTAAATGTTATGAACCAATATTTGACACAAAATTACTTTGGGAATTACGCAGGTGGTACCAGTTCAGATTCTGGTATCTGTGCCAGTATGCAAGAAGTTTGGGAGACACTAGCGTGCCGAAACTTTGATGAAGCGAGTTTTAAAAGCTTCACACAAATGGAAAGCAGCGATCCCCGATCAGCTTTTGCTATCTGCCAAGAACCAGAGCGCAATCAAAAATGGACATACAATAACACTGCGGCAACACCATTTCCGGGGCAGAGTGGCGGCATGGACACCGTGATAACTTACCTCAAAAACCTGATGTGGATAGAAGATACAGAGTGCGGAAATTCAGCTGTTATATTGACAGGTTTGACCGTTAATTCTAACGGTACAATTTATAAGGATGGGTACTGCACCTTACCTGGTTGCTATTACCGCGATGAACAGTGTCAGTAATTATAGTTGTTTATGCCTTAAATTTTTTGATTTGATATTCGCATATTGATCTACAATTTTTAATATCGTTTGTTTCTCATAGGGTTTTGCAATAAAGCCCTTAACATTGTTAGAAAGTGCGGTCTTAATTTCTTCTTGCTGTTTATTACCGCTTACCATGACAATATATGCATTTTCATCAATTCTGTTGGCAAGCTTAGCGAAGTGATGCCCATTTATATCCGGAAGCTCGATGTCCAGAAAAACAATATCTGGGCACTTCTCCATATACACAAGCAATGCCTCGCCCGAACTATCTGCTATATGGCACGTGTAATCCTTAAGGATTGTTTCTAGAATTTTTTGCGAAAAAACTTGATCATCAACAATGAGGATATGAGGCTTCACCCTAAAAGCACGTTGCATTTGTGTAAGTTTTACAGTGTTTTTTAGAGAATGGATGAGCTGCTCATTTGTAAAATACTTGGACAGCTCTAGTGATTTCTTCGTTTGTTTTTTTAGTTTTTTTGCGCATTCAACTTTTAAGCGGCTGATGCCGTCAATATTATCATATTCCTCGAAAAATGTTTCCAGTGGCATAAACTTTTCGATGAAAGAGCCATATTTATTTAG
>JAHQVU010000032.1 GCA_019634145.1 Micavibrio sp.
GCCCTAGTGACACTCATCGTCTATCTCGGCAAAAAAATAGAAGGTTCAGATACCCCGATTTTCTATGGCGGTAAACGTGTTGGAATGAACGGTGAAGAATTCAAATGCTGGAAATTCTGCACGATGCGCAAAGACGCTGATCAAATTCTGAATGACCTATTGGCCAAAAATCCAGACTTGAAAAAAGAGTGGGACGAATTCCAAAAGCTCAAAAAAGACCCGCGCATTGATTCCAAAATTTCTAAAAAACTCAGAAGCAGCAGCCTCGACGAATTGCCCCAGCTTTGGAACGTGTTTGTTGGTGAGATGTCCGTTGTCGGTCCTCGCCCCATATTGCCCGAACAAAGAGAGGAATATGGCGAATTCATGCACCTTTACGAGACCACGCGCCCAGGCATTACAGGCCTCTGGCAAGTCAGTGGCAGAAACGAAACCACATTCCAACAACGTGTATTCTGGGATGGATGGTACATCAAAAACTGGTCACTATGGCACGATATCGTCATTCTCTTTAAAACAGTAAGCGTTCTTACTAACAAAAAGGGCGCATATTAGTTTCGAAACACAATCAAATCTTGCAAGCCGGTAAAAGATAACCTATGGATATCTCTTCCCGCGCGAAATCGGAGTAAACTATGAACGAGCAGGTAAAAAACCTAGATTTAATCGACATTCAGCGCCTTATTAGGATTTTGGGGCGTGAGAAGGTTATCATCTTAGCCTATACCCTAATTTTTTTCGGCATAGCCTGCCTCTATCTATTCCTGACACCCAGCCAATTTACCAGCAAATCGATCATATATCTGGATCGAAGTGTGACCAACACTGTTAATGATATTGCCTCAGTACGACAAATGGGCTTCGAAAACGCCTCGATCGATAGTGAAATCGAGGTTTTTAAATCTGATCGCATTCTCGACAAAACAACCGCCCTGCTTAAAGATAAGGGATATTTCAAAGATGATCCAGAAAAAGCACAAAGCTTAAGAAACCAACTCGCCAACAACCTTAGAATCAACCGTGTCGGTGAGACGTATATTCTCGAAATTCTCTACACCAGTGAAGATCCGGCCCTTTCTGCTGATGCCGCAAACGCTCTGTCCCAGGCATTTATTCAGGACCAACTCGATAATATATCCGATATGTCTTTGCGCACTGTGAATTGGCTCCGCACCAAATTGGACGAGCTTAGTGCGCAAATTCTATCGGCCACACAAGACCTGAACGATTACCGCTCTATATACAATAAAACCAAGCTGAAAAAAGAAGGTCAAAAAGATGAGAGCTACACTCTAAAAGAGCACAATCGCCTCGAAAAAGAGATCGAAACCTATGAGCAGCTTTACGATGCCTACCTGGAAAAACTGAAAAATATCGGCCTGCAAGATAGCTTCCCTGTAACCGAGACCCGCATAATAAAGCACGCTACCCCGCCAAAAAGCCAAAGCCATCCAAGAAGCACCCTTATTATTGCGATCTCGCTGATTTTCGGCTTCGGTATCGGCGCCTTTATTGGCATTGTTAAGGATATTCTGGACAGCACAATTAAACGTGCCGGACAGGTTAAGCGTGAAATTGGTACAACTTTAATCGGATTTATGCCGCCACTGGTTCACAGAAAGAAAGATGAATCCAAAATTCCCAATCTATGCATCAACAGCATCAATAATTCTGAAATATTCAGTGCCGAGGAAATAGAAATCTTTAGGCGCATTCAAAATACAACTGATTTTTCAAATACACAAAGCACATACACACTCGGTATCTTAAGCCCTATGGACCCTGTATTAAGCGCAGAATTTACCGAGCGCTTTAGCCGCTTTTGTGCCGTCAGCATGAAAAGCACTATTCTTGACGGTTTCGTGAGCTTTACACAGGCCGCTTCCCAAAAAACAACATCATGGTTCTCCGACGAGCAAAGCTACGAAGGCTGTAAAATCGCGTTGCAGGATTATAACTCATTAGTTGTTTCCGATGCTAATCAGCTCAACTCCAATCTGATTCCGCTATACAATAAAAGAAACGTTGAGGGTGCAATCAAACTTGCTGAAAACCAAAGTGATTTTGTGATCATCAACTGCCCCACACTTCTCAAAAAGTCCGACTTTGAAAACTATCTGGAATATCTTGATGGCATTATTCTGGTTATGGATTGGGGCAAGATCAAATCAAACGAACTTAAATTTATGCTCGAAGACACCGGCATCCCTATGGAAAAACTGCTGGGCAGTGTTTTAATGAATGTTGATATCAAGAAGCTGACCAAGCATTACGGCCATAAATCTCTAGATATTTAAGCAACCATTAAAATGTCACAGCTTATTCTCAACTTCTTATCAAAATCACTGTTCGATCGAATAGTGATTTACAGCTTCCTATCAATTTTTCTCGTAAAATTGATCTTCGAAGTCGGTATGGGCGGGCATTGGTTTCATCAATCACAGAACAAACAGTGGATATTTTTTGGCCTGCTAGCCCTTGATTACCTTATCTTTTTTCCGACGATTATAAAAACAAGAGTGACGTTGAACATCTGTTCTGCATTCGCTTTTTTCCTCTTTATAATCATTGCGCAAGGCATAGCCACGGGCATCTTCTACAACAATGCCCCTTTCGTAATATTTAACGACACCGTGCCCCTTCTAATCATGGCGCTCAACATATTGCGTATGCAATCCCTCTCCGAGCGCGAAATTAAACCCGATTTCATGTATATTGCCAAAATATGCATGGCTTTAGCTCTCGCCACAACAATCATAGGATTTGCAGGCCAACAAATTGGCCGGCCGACCGTTCCAGTACCTGGAAATTTAACTTTGTTTCTGCCGCTTTGTGCAGCTTTGCTGTTCTCTAAAAACAGAAAGCCATATTGGATGATAGGCGCAATCGCGTTTATGTTCGCCATTTACTTCACTGAATTCAATAGAACCAGCCTTGCCTTCATACTTTTGGCGATAGGTGGCTTTACAGCCGTTCAATGTTTAAAAAGCCCAATCAAAGGTGTCTATGTCGGCGCAGCGGTCATCGCAACCATTGCAATATTAGCCGTGACACTTCCGACCGATTCCAAAATTTACCAGCGCATTGATGGCCTCATTAACATAGATCTATCAAAAAGAACCGGATCTGTAGGCGAAAGACAGGCTGAAAATGATGCCGTTAAATATAAGCTGGAAAAGATGGGAAGCACCGCCCAATGGTTCGGCTCGGGTTTTGGCGGCCTATACCGCGTAAAATTCACCCACCAATGGATGGAAAGTTATGGCCACGCCCATTATGCATGGACATGGTTCAACTTACGCTACGGAAAACTCGGTATGCTATACCTTCTCATTATGATAGGGGTATTGGCATATAACGGTTTCAGAAGCTTCCTATTCAGAGATGCGAACGGTTATTTAATCGGCTTTCTATGCCTCGAATGCCTGATTTACGTCTTCACATACGTAAATTCGATCTTCCTTCTATCCGGACTACCATTTCTGCATTTATACCTTTCAAAAGAAAGAAATAATTAAAATGAAAGATAAACGTAAGCACATAGGTTTTTTTTCACCAGTTCCCAATTTTAAAGGAGGTGCCGAAAAATCATTATTCGACTTGCTAAGCAATCCGAATATTCAAAGCCATATTTTTGTACCGGAATTGGGCGCTATTTCTTCAAAGGCAAAAGAATTAAATATTAATGCCGATGTAATTGATTTTCGTAGCATCCATAACATTAAACGGCCCTTCACATTCATTAAAGGCTTCAAAGCCCTTAAAGATTTGTTCTGCGCGGCTTTAGAACTTAAAAAAAATTGCAATAAAAACAACATAAAGATCGTTCATTCCAATGGCCTCAAAGCCCACGCAATAAATTGTGCCAGCTATAGATTCGGCGGCGCTAGAGCAATTCTTCATATTAGAGATATACCCTATACAAAAGCTGAAAAATTAGTATGGAAAATTTTAGCTGCTTTATGCGTACACATGATCTTAGTATCAAGAGCATGTTGGCCATATGAAAAGATGCCCTCCAATGTAAGCGTGATCCATAATGGCACCCCTATATTGGATGATATCGAGCCTAAAAGAACATTTGAAAAAAACATCAAACTTGGCTTCTCTGGCCGCATTCATCCCGCTAAAGGATTACATTTACTATTGGAATGGATGGCGCAAGCTAGAAAAGAGGGCTTTAACCTTACCCTTAGTGTAAGAGGCAGCTTCTCGGGAGACAGCCCGGAATACGAGCGAGAAATTTACAACCTTATTGATAAACTTGATCTGAAAAATAAAATCGAGTTCACTGGCTTTATTAACGAGCCAAAAAAATTATACGAAGATATTGATATAATTGTTGTGCCATCAAAGACACCCGACCCACTCCCCAGAAGCGTAATGGAAGCAATGGCGAGAGGCATTATCGTATTTGGATATCCGACAGGCGGCATTCCAGAAATGATTATAAATAAAAGAACAGGTTTTCTTGTAAAAAATGGAAATGAATTTATTAAGGCTTTAAGTATCATAGAAGATAAACAGCTTACAGCTTCAATAACCCAAAATGCGAAAGAGCTTATAAGGCTGAAATTTTCTGTGGCTTCGCTTCATAAGGAAGTCACATCTATTTATGATTCTGTATTAAAGGATTGATAACACTTGTAAAACACGCAATTAAATTTTTTAGGCTATATTTGAAATTATCGTCATCTTCAGCAAAATCGGGTACTATTGAAGTATCTCCAGATAGTATCGAGACAATACAGTATGATAGTTTGTCAGGATCACTCCTATTATATAAGTACCCATTTACTCCATGCTTAATAATTTCCGCTGCCCCGCCGCCATCGGTAGCTATCACAGGCTTTTTTGCTGCAAGTCCCTCCACAATCACCAAACCAAACGGCTCAGGTGCGGTTGAGCAATGCGCAATCACATCACACGCCGCCATATAAAGCGGCACCTCATTGACATGGCCCGTGAAATGCACCCTGTCCTTAATCCCCAACTCCTCGGCTAAGGCCTTGAGTTTCTCAAGAAAAGCCTCCTCCCCGAAAAAAGCCTCACCCACAATCAGCCCAACAGCCTCCGGCACTTCGGCTATAGCGCGCAGGAAAACCTCTTGCCCTTTCCACGGCGTAATACGACCGAACAAACCAATAATAGGCTTATGATCGGGGGAATAGCGCCCCTTAATTTCGTTGATTTTATCTGTTTCCTTAAGCGCCTCATCAAACACGCCAAAATCAATACCCGGATAGATTACGCTCACCCGTTGCTTATTACCTCCGGCTTTAATCCACGCCGCCTTTGACGCTTCGGAATTCACCACCACCGCATCGGCACATAAATTTCCCAATATGACCATCAGCTTGACGGTCCCGCCGCTAAAATGCTCCCGACTGACCAGATCATTCATGCACCATATTATGGGCTTTTGTACTAACGGCTTGGCCACAGCGCACAAAATGAAAGAGTTCTGGGACATACCGACCAGTACGTCATAATATCTTAACTTGCCAATAAGGCGTTTGATAAATTTTAGAGCATCAGGAACTATTTTCAATGCCGATAAAATCCCGTCCCGACGCTTAAACCCAATCAGAGAACGCGGCATCTCAAAAACATCACCTTTGAGGGCGCGCTTATTCATATGTTCACCCAAACTACCCTTTTGAAAATACGCAATTTCACAATCGAAAGGCAGTTTCTCGCAAAAATCGAGCATTTTAAATTCCGCACCCCCCGGATCACCCACATGCGTTAAAAACAAAACCTTACTCATGATTTTACAGACTTTCCTATTTTTCTGGACACTATATTTAAACCTGCTAAAAAACACTATGTATAAAAAAATCCGTCAAACCCTTCGCCCCATTAAAAGAGCATACATCCACTATATAGGCCAAATTTTGACGTTATATATAATAGCTTTGTCAAAAATTGCACATTCCCCTAGCAGTCATGAACTCGACACCGCCCTTATCGTCTCATTAACGTCATATAAAGCACGTTTTAATACACTCTACTACACCCTTAGATGCATTTTACGTCAAAATGTTAAACCAGATATGGTTATTCTATGGCTTAATCATGGTGAAAAAGCAGACCTCCCCGTCCGGATACTGGCACTAGAAAATGATGCATTTCAAATTAGTGAGACTGAAAACCTAGGGGCCTATACAAAATTAATTCCCGCTCTAAGACAATATCCTGCTGCGCACATAATCACTATGGATGACGATGTTTTTTACCCCGCAAATACTATCGAAAAACTCCTGAAGGCGCAGTATGAAAACCCTAACAGCATTATATGTCGCTCCTCACTAGATATTCTTCTCAACGCCGATAACACCCCGCACTCTTATAATTTTTGGCCACATTCACGCATGAATCATACCACCCCCATACTTCCTTTGGGCGTTTCATCGATATGCTATCCACCCGGCTGCTTTAAAACACCCGACATTTTTGACAGCGAAAAATTCAAATCCCTATGCCCAACAAACGATGATCTATGGTTCTTTACAATGGCCAAGCTCGCAGCCACACAACATTACACCCTGGCGGTTAAGCCCTATCCCATTCCCTGGCCGGGTTCTCAAACGACCAGCCTCGCTGCAGAAAACACTGGACGCGATACAGGTATTTCTTTAACTGATATCCAGCTACAAAATTTAATCAATAAGTATGGAATTTTCAAATGAAGAGCCCCGCCCCGCTTCACGAGCGCGATCAAACACTTGATTTTATGCGCCTTATTGGATTGACCCTAATTATTTTCGCCCATGTAAAAGCCCCATATGTGCTTATACAACTGCGCAGCTTTGATGTTCCTCTAATGGTCATGGTCTCCGCCCTGTCCTTCAGCATTTCATTTTCCGGCAAATCAATCTCATACGGCGCCTATGTTTGGTCACGCATTAAGCGCCTCGTATTCCCGGTCTGGATATTCCTGAGCCTATATTTCCTAGCAACCACCCTGCTCGATAACAAAGATTAGAGCTTTCAAACTTTACAAGACTCTTACCTTCTTCTTGGCGGTATAGGCTATGTTTGGATTATCCGTGTCTTCCTGCTCGTCGCATTGGCCGCGCCTTTGATCTATTTATTATCCGAAAAAACTCCGAGCACACTTAAATATCTGGGCATCCTTACGCTTGTTTATCTCGCATATGAGGCAGCACTTTTTTTCGCCCGCCCATATCTAGATGAGGGCATAATGCTTTATATCACCCCAATTATTTTCTACATCATACCCTATTCGCTCATCTTCGCCTTCGCTCTAAAATTGCCTGCATACAGTTTCAAACTCACCGCCGCCATATTCGCACTCGCTATGTCTGCCTTCATCAGCATGGCCATAGTTTTATATCTTCAGGCTGGCCACATCGTCCCGACTTGGCACTACAAATATCCGCCTTCGCTCTATTACATCGCGTACGCCTTTGTCGGTTGCATCTTCGCCTGGATGGTGCGCAAGCCTGTTTGGGGCACTCTCTCCAAATGGCCAATATTGGCCAACATAATCTCATTCATGGCCTCTAACTCCCTATGGATATACCTTTGGCACATACCGTTGATCGAGTATATAGATACAAATTTTGCAGTAAAATTTGCCATCACCATCACGACGGCTACAGCATTAACCTTCGCTCAAGCGCAGCTAGTAAACAAAATCATACTGCCGCGCATTGCAAATAATAAGCTAGCTAAAGAGATAAAAAGCCTTTTCACAGGCTAAGGAAAACGACTCACTTTGACAAAGTGATAAGCCTTATAAAACTACAATATTCATGAAAATACGACAGAGTTATTTCGCGTCCAGCGCCTTTTCAACAGCATCGGCAATATTTTTTCTAAAGGAGTCTATAGAGAATTTCTCGGCATTTGCGCGACACGCTTTCGGCATAATCGCCCCGTCCAATGCCTCAAAACGACGCACCGCATTGATCAGGATCGCCTCGCTCTGCTGCTCAAAGAATACCCCCGAAGAAGCCTTCATCTCACCCGCTTCATAGCGCACAGTCTCCAACGCCCCGCCCGCACCATAGGCAATAACAGGCGTACCGCAGGCCTGGGCCTCAACAGGGACAATCCCGAAATCCTCTTCAGCAGCGAAAACAAAGGCCTTCGCCTTGCGCATGGTCTCGACCATCACCTCATTGGCCTGATAGCCCATCAACGTGATGTTATCCGCACCTTTGGCGATCTCGGCTATCTTCTCCATCTCCGGCCCATCACCAATAACTTTCAGCTTTAGCTCAGGCATTTGCTTAAACGCTGAGACAATCAAATCGATACGCTTATATGGAACCATGCGCGAAGCGGTCATATAAAAATCGTCCTTCTCCTCGCAAATACTAAACCGATCGAGGTTAGCAGGCGGATAAATCACATCTGCATCGCGGCGATAGACCTTATAAATCCGCTTTTTGATATAGCCAGAATTGGCGATAAACTGGTCAACACCGTTGGCGGTGCGGTAGTCCCAAATGCGAAAATCTTTGAGCAGCTTTTTCGCCAAAAACCCTTTTATCCCCTTATCCATGCCGGTCTGCTTGAGATAGACATGCGTCAAATCCCACGCATAACGGCACGGGCTGTGGACATAGGACACGTGCACCTGATGCGCACCCGTTATCACGCCTTTAGCCACCGCATGGCTAGAGGACAGCACAACGTCATAATCATAAAGATCAAAATCCTCAATCGCCATCGGACAAAATGGTAAAAGCTTACGGTAATATTTCTGAACTTTAGGCAGCTTATTCAAATAGCTGACATTAAGGTTTTTAATGCCTAACTCTTTTTTCTCCTCATCGGAAAGAAAATCGAAAAGCGTATAAACATCGGCATCTGGAAAAACCTCGAGCATCTCTTTCAAGACCAGCTCCGCCCCACCAATGACCGGAAGCCAATCATGGACGATCGCGATTTTAAGTTTGGAAAAATCCATAAAAGATAGCCCTTTTTCTTACACTTACTGCTGAGCCGCGTTTTGCGAGATAATCTTCGTACCCGAGAAGTTGGTCAAGAAGCTCAAGAATTTGCTGAATTCAACAGATTCAGAGTTCGCAACATAGATTACATCCTCATCCATTACTTCAAAATTTTGCGCCATAAAGTATCCGCTTGGCTCGCGCAAATTGATTTTAAAGATGATCGGCGTCGTCGTGCTTTCATCCCCCGCTTCATATTGAGTGTAATCAAGCCCATCAATATCCTTCATATAGGCAAGATTTTCATGGCGGAATAAATAAATCTCCGCCGGGTCGGCCAGATCATCCCTTAACCCTTGCGCGCGCCCCAAAGCCTCGGCCAGAGTAATGTCAGTCTTTTCAAACTCATGCACACCGCTAAAACCAGCCGCCCCGAAAATCTGGAACGTTTCAGGCTGACGCGACACATAAATTGTGTCTTTAGCCCTCAAATAAGTGTTCAATGACGGGGCTTCAACAATATCTGCCAGACGGATTCTGTACTCGTTTTGACCACGATGAAGCGTAACATAGCTATCATATTCGGGGCCAATAGGGCCACCTGCACGTGCAATTGCATCCATAATACGGTTACCTTCGGGTAAAAGAGAGTAACTCAACGGTGAACGGATATCACCGAGAACGCTAACCTCGGCGCCACGTCGCTCAACAACACTAACCACAACTTGCGGCTCAATCGCACGATTGCTCAACTGTTCGGCAATCTCGCTTGAAATCTTGCTAGGGCTCTTGCCCAAAACATTTACCGCGCCGGCATAGGGCACCATAACCTCACCCGTACGATCAATTTCCTGCAAAGGCAACGTCACATAGTTACCGGGACGTACACCCGCTTCTTGCGGCACGAAAAGGCCGCCCGTTTGCGATTCATAAATCGTAATTTGCAAGACATCATTTACATTCACAACGGAATTTGACGCACCGCCTTGCGCTGGCCATTTAACAGCCGCCATCGGGCGCGCAAAGGCCTCCATGTTGTGCAGTATTTTAGGCGTAATACGAACCAGAGTGGCCTTAACGACATCCTCATTTTTCGCACTTTCACTCTCCGGATTTAACGTCATAATCCCGTTAAATTTACCCGAATTCAACAAACCTTTAGAGTTCCAGAGCCCGGATGACGGCAGTGCATTACAACCGCTAAGCGCCGTTCCCAGTAAAAAAGTCAAAACCAGTTTTTTCATTTTATGCCCCTTCGCACTCTAGCCACAGCCAACCCTAGCTACGCCCATACAAATCTTCAAATCTAACAATGTCATCTTCGCCCAGATAACTTCCTGTTTGCACTTCGATCAGCTCCAGTGCAATCTTACCTGGATTTTCGAGCGCATGAACAACGCCAAGCGGCAGATAAACTGACTGGTTCTCACTCACCATCAATTGCTCTTCACCCTTGGTCACCTTAGCTGTACCTTTCACAACAATCCAATGCTCCGCACGGTGGTGATGCATCTGAATCGAGAGCTTTTGCCCCGGATTAACGGTAATGCGCTTAACCTGATCACGCGCACCGAAATCAATTGAATCATAATGCCCCCACGGACGGTAAACTGTGCGGTGATGTTGCCCCTCTTTACGCCCCTTGGAATTCAGTTCAGCCACAATATTCTTAACTTCGTCAACACGATCTTTACATGCTACCAATAATGCATCTTTAGTATCAACAATCACCAGATCCTCAATCCCCAAAGTCGCGACCAGTTTATTTTCAGCGTGAATATAGCTGTTTTTGCTGTCATGAGCGAGCACATCACCCTTACATACATTTCCATTTTCATCCTTGGACAATACACCCCAAAGTGAATTCCATGATCCGACATCACACCAATCGGCATCAAGCGGTACAACCACGCCCTTATCTGTTTTTTCCATGACCGCATAATCAATAGAAATATCCTTCGCCTTCGAAAATGCATCATTGTCGAGACGGTAAAAATCCAAATCCTCATGCCCTTTGTTCAACGCTTCCTGTACGTGTTTAATGATATCAGGCTCGAACTTTCTAAGCTGCTCAAGATACACACTGGCCTTAAAAACAAACATACCACTGTTCCATGAATACTCGTCTTTTGACACGTACACCTTCGCGGTTTCAAGGTCGGGCTTTTCTTTGAAATTCTTCAATTTCAAAGCACCATCATCAATGCTCTTACCACTTTCTATATACCCATACCCCGTATGAGGGGAGTCGGGTTTTATACCAAAAACAACAAGATAGCCTTTTCTAGCCAATTCTTCTGCCTTATGCGACGCACTCGCCAAAGCGTCCAAATTACCGATCGTATGATCAGCCGGAAGCACGAGTAAAACAGCATCTTTATCACTCTCCATCGCCTGCATTGCCGCCGCTGCAATTGCCGGTGCTGTGTTACGTCCCTGCTCCTCCAGCAAAATAGTAAACTCATCCACATCCAGCTGTCGCAAATTTTCCGCCGCCATAAAGCGCTGCTCGGAATTGGCAATGATAACCGGCTTTTTGGGCGCAACATCTTTCACACGCAATAGCGTTTCCTGAAACATCGTTTTATCCGATACCAGCGGAAAGAATTGCTTTGGATACATCTTACGGGATAAAGGCCATAGGCGTGTTCCGGATCCACCAGAAAGAATTACAGGAATCATAATTGGAATCTTTTTCTACATAAATTGACTACCTTATACACCTATCAAACAATGAAATTCTGCAAAAGCCTTTTCTTCGCATATGCGGAAATATAATATAGCCAAAATAACTTATTTAATCAGATTTGTTTATTATTGCTTCATCGAAAATATGCGAAAGACATGTAAGGTTAATAGGTTTCACATAGAAATGATTATATCCGGCACCCATATCAAAAGCGCCAAGCACAATGAAATGACATATAAGGGCCAAACCGCTACACCTAGCTTAGTGATAATAATTACGAAGAATACCTGGCTTGTCAGTAAGGATATAGCCTGTTTTTTTGAGATATTTTGTGTCACAATAAGCGCTGCAAATTTTTCCGGCGCTTTTTTGTTATTGGTGGGAACGTATGAATTTTATAAAGCATTATAAAAAAAAGTCAGTTTTGTATGATGCGCTGGGCACATTGATTTCTGTCGCTTTATTTTCGTTTTTGCTCATTAAGTATGATGCTTTTGATCGACTGTATGAATTTACACGTTATTACGAGCGCTGGGAGCTTGATGAAATTATTCTTATTGTTTTTGTTGCGCTTTTGGGAATATTTTTTCTTGTGTTCCGTCATGGAGCATTGAGATCAAAAGAGTCGAATGTTTGCGTAGACTATTTGAATGCTGATACGGCGGTTGAGGAGAATAATAACCTATCAAGCAAAATCACGATTTTTTATGTTAGCGCATTGTCATTAATTGCGTTTTTGTTGGTTTTGGCCTTTTTTATTATGGACAATGCTATTGAGACGCAGAAATATGATGCATCTTTGATTAATATCGGCGGGCGGCAGCGGATGTTTTCGCAGCGTACGGCCTTGCTTGTTGGACAACTTGCAGCTTCTAATGAAAAAGAGTCTGTACGGAAGGGATTGATAGAAACTATCGACAACTTGGAGCGTTCTCACATGGCTTTAACGCGCGGGGACGAGGGAATGGGCATTCCGGATTTTCGTTCTGAAACCATTCATGATTTATATTTTGAAAAGCGCATTCCTTATAAAAATCGCAAGGTCAATTTAGATTATTATCTGCTTCATTATCTTGAAGAAGTTAGGGAGGTGTTGGAACTTCCAGATTCTGAGCTGAGTGTTCAAAATGCTGCGGTAATGCATGTCGCGCATGATTATCACAGCACTATTTTGCCATACCTACATGAGGTTGTTAATCAATATGAATTTGAAAATCACGAAAAACATTCGGATATGCGGAAAATCGAAGCGGTTTTATTGTTTTCTGCGCTTTGTATTTTGCTGATGGAGGCACTTTTTATCTTCAGGCCAATGGTGCGCATTGTTCGTGAAAAAAATGAGGAGCTTATAAATGCAAATAGAGAGCTTGAGAAAAAGCGCTCTGAGGAAAAATTTGCGGCCCTTGGTCAGATGGCTAGCGGAATGGCGCATGAAGTTAATAATGCACTGCAACCGGTCATGGGGATGAGTGATCTTTTGCTCAGGCGTAGCGATAAGAGTGATGATATTTATGAATCTTTAAAAAGCATCAATGCGGGTACAGCGCATATTAAGGGCATTGTTGAGGGGGTTTTAGAGTTTTCACGCAGTGATGAGTTGAGCTTAGATACGCATAATGCCGCTGAAATTATAGGCCAATCAATTGAATTTGCAAAATCTTTACAGGTTAAAACGGTTAATTTTGATGTGGCAGATGAAAATTTATTTGAAAATCTGAATGTCAATATAATGTGTAATAAAACAAACCTTGTGCAAATTTTTGTAAATCTTTTCAAAAATTCTGCTGAAGCCACGGGCGGGAAAGGAACAATAAGATGTGATTTTGAGCGTACTCACATTTTACGTGCGGAAGCAGAAATGCTTAGCTTACAGCCCGGTGAATATGCTGTCGTTCGGGTCTCGGATGAAGGGTGCGGTATAAACGAAGAGGATTTAAAGAATCTCTTTACACCGTTTTTCACGACCAAAGAGAAAGGTACAGGCCTTGGCCTTTCAACAATTTATGGCATTATGAAGCGTCATGGCGGTGTTATTCGTCATGAAAATTTAGAAGAAAGTGGCTCTATGTTTGTACTGTATTTCCCTGTTTTAAAAACATAAGTAAGAGGTGAGATTTTATGTTAAAGTCTGTTTTATTGGTTGAAGATGATGAGCATGTACGCAATACCATTACGTTGATGCTAGGGGAAATTATTGATGGTGGTGTTTTTCAATATTCGGATGCTGTTGGGGCTTTGGACTTTTTGTCTGACACAAATAAATCTGTTGATTTGATTATCAGTGATTGGAA
>JAHQVU010000033.1 GCA_019634145.1 Micavibrio sp.
CCTGGAGATATGGGTAATGCTACAACTAGGATTGGAAATTGTGGGAGTGTAACAGCATGTACTGACAGTGCTACATCTAATGGCAGGTTGAATGTAAATGTCGGTGCAGCAGCATCCGGTGAGGGAATCAACTTTTTTGGACAGCTCGTTGCAGCAGATTTGATCGGTGGTATGGATGGTAGCTCGGTTGCTCCTCAGCTAGGTGTTTCTAATCCTACAGCGCCTATTGGTGGAGGCTTTCTTGCTGGCGATAACAGAACAGGGGATTCCACAGGCGCATTGGCATCCGCTTTGCGTCCATCACCATACATCACACTTACCTCAGATCTAAATACTGTAGGTGGTGTTGGTACGGTTACAGATTTGCAGGCCGCCACCATCGATCGTCGCATTGACGACGGTAATCCTAACGCGGGAATGCTAATTTCAAATAACACTGCTACTGAATGTGTTGCTGCTGCTAATGCTCAGACTTACTCTGCTGCTAACTCATTGTGTGTGATTTCATACCGTATGCAATAAATTTATCGAATACAAGAAACCCCGCTTTTTCGGCGGGGTTTTTTTTATGCCGCGCATGTAGGCGCTGCAAAATGCCCATAAACAGCACCCAAAAACTTGAATAAATTCCTGTTTTGTGATAATTTTGATCGCTGCAAAGGCGATTTAAGAGGGGTGATAAAATATACAGCAATGAAACAAACTGAAAGAAAAGTATTAAATATCAATTGCCTGCACCCCACCCCCTAAAAAAAGGGGAACAAACTGAAGGGTTTTGATAAAGCTATAAATTATGCGAGATTTTCCAGCGCCTTTACAACCGCATCGCCCATAGCGTCAGTGCCAACTTCGCGGCAATTATCGGCCATAATATCGGCTGTACGTGTGCCACTATTGAGCACGTCTTGCACTGCGGCTTCAACCATATCGGCGAGTGTCGCACGCTCCAGAGAATAGCGCAAAGCCATAGAAAGGCTCAAAATCGTTGCCAGTGGATTGGCCTTATTTTGCCCCGCAATGTCTGGCGCGCTGCCATGAACAGGCTCGTACAAACCCGTCTTACCGACTTCACCAAGGGACGCGGATGGCAGCATTCCAAGCGATCCGGTCAGCATCGCTGCCTCATCACTCAAAATATCGCCGAACAGATTATCCGTCACAATCACGTCAAATTGACGCGGATTGCGGCACAGCTGCATCGCGCAATTATCGGCATACATATGCTCTAATTGTACGTCTGAAAATTCAGTCGTGTGCAGCGCGGTGATGTCCTCACGCCAGAGCTTACCGCTTTCCATCACATTGGCCTTCTCGCAAGATGTAACGCGGTTAGAGCGCTTGCGCGCCAGATCAAAAGCTACAGCGCCGATGCGCTTAATCTCCGATGTGGTGTAAACTTGCGTATTAACCCCGCGACGCTCACCATTGCCAAGGTCTTCAATCCCGCGCGGCTCGCCGAAATAAACGCCGCCTGTCAGCTCGCGTACTATCAAAATGTCCAAACCCTTTACGATCTCGGGCTTAAGGGATGAGGCATCAACCAACGCATCAAAAACAAGTGCGGGGCGCAAATTCGCGAATAAATTCAGCTCTTTACGAGCGCGCAATAATCCCGCTTCTGGACGAAGCGCATAATCAACGCCGTCCCATTTCGGACCGCCGACTGATCCCATCAAAATCGCCTTGGCGCTTTTGCATCTAGCCAGCGTTTCATCAGTAAATGGATGGCCGTACGCGTCGTACGCTTGTCCACCAATAAGATCGTGCTCAACCTCAATCTCAAGGCCAGCATTGCTTTTCAGCCAGTCTAAAACCTTCTCTGCTTCGGCGACAATTTCTGGCCCAATGCCATCACCTGGCAAAATTACAAGTGTATCAGTCATGGCTTAAACCCATCCTCTTTGGTCTGACAATTTTTCTTCATAGGCCTCAATCGCGCTTTTCTTCTCCAGCGTCAAGCCAATATCGTCCAATCCGTTCAACAGGCAATGCTTACGGAACGGGTCAACCTCGAATTCAAAGCTGAATTGGTTGCCGCGCGTCACTGTCTGCTTGTCGAGATCAACTTCAATCAACGCATCCGGCTCATCCTGGGCGCTTTGCATCAGCTGGCTCACTTGCTCTTGCGGCAGAGCAATAGGCAGAATTCCATTTTTGAAGGAATTATTGTAAAAAATATCAGCAAACGAAGGCGCGATGATACAGCGAAAACCCATATCCAGTAGCGCCCAAGGTGCATGCTCACGGCTTGAACCACAACCAAAATTATCACCCGTGATCAAAATCTGCGCGCCCTTATGTTGTGGCTGATTAAGCGGGAAATCTGCCAAAGGTTGTCCGTTATCATCATAGCGGATGTTGTAAAAACAGCTCACGCCCAGACCAGTGCGCTTAACGGTTTTGAGGAACTGCTTAGGGATGATGATGTCTGTATCTACATTCATCAGATCCAGGGGCGCTGCTTTGGCTTTTAAAACAGTAAATGCATCCATTTCTTAATCCTTGGGTTTTTGAAGTATACGGCCTTTTTTATAGTCATCTATCTTCATAATTGCAAAGGATTCAAACAGCGTCATGTCATAAATTTCGGCACCTTTTTCGCCGCGCATACGCTCTAATACGCCGGGAGGTGAGGTGTCGCGCCCTCCGAAATGCGGCCGCTTGATGCGGTATCCGTCATAAGCTTCGATAATCGCCGCTAGACGTATGGGCGCAGAAAGCTGCTCACCTCTAAGACCATGCGTGCCGCTGCCATCCATTTGTTCATGATGATAGCGCATGATGTCCATCATCAAATCCTTAAAGGGATGGTCGATATCGGCGAAATACTCTTCGACAATCTGCGCGCCGAGAAGAGTATGCGTACGGCGGTATTTTTTGATTTTATCAGTGGGCTTTTCCTCCTGATCCCAGATGTCGACGGGCAACAATCTCTTGCCAATGTCGTGTGGCATGACTGCCCAATACATATTCTGCGCCACTACATCGCCAAGCCCCATCGCCACACAGGTACGCCGTACGTTTGTGGCCACGCGTTGTGCATGTTCATGAAAGATATAATTTATATCGCCCTCATAGTGGTGCATACGCTGCTCGTCATAGGCTTTGAGAAGCTCTAGCTCGGCTTGAATGAATGGCTTGAAGATGGTTTGACAGATATCATCGGTTTCAAAATCGAAATTCTCCGGCCATTGATAATTCACGACGTTTATCCTTATCTGCGATAGAATGCTTACGAGGTTGTTGTTGTGCAATATCTGTAAATAAAAATCCAGTTAAATTGCGGCAAAAAGGATTGTGACGAATTATAAGTAAAATTTATGAAAATTTCACAAAAATATATTTAACATAACATTAATAATTAATAAAATTTTATATATTTGTTGATATTATCATAGAAGACTAAAAAATATCTTAATCAAAAAATTATAAAAAATATGCGTGGGAGAGTATTATGAAACACCTCAATACACTACTTCTTTGCGTAATTTGTATGGCACCAACTTACGCACAGGCTGAAGAACCTCAATTTAATTTTTATTCATCAGCAAACAACCTTTACTACAATGCTTCTGATAAGGCTCTGGCCTTGCCATTTGCCGATGACGGAGATAATACCCGTGTCGAAATGTACCTGAAAAATAATGAGGGTCACCCTTATGATGCAGAAGACCAATATCAAAAAAACAAATTTAATCCGATGATCGGCGTCAAATTCCGCCTAAAGCTTAATTAAAGCGATCTGACATCTGTCAACTTTCCGTTTATTGCCGCCGCCGCCGCCATGGCAGGGGAGAGCAGATGCGTTCGCCCGCCGCGCCCTTGACGCCCTTCGAAATTGCGGTTGGAGGTGGAGGCGCAACGCTCACCGGGTTTAAGCTGGTCAGGGTTCATGCCGAGGCACATTGAGCATCCTGGCTCGCGCCAGTCAAAGCCAGCCTCGATTAAAATATCGGCAATGCCTTCTTCCTCGGCCATGATTTTCACAAGCCCTGAGCCGGGTACAATCATAGCCTCAACGCCATCCGCAACTTGCTTGCCTTTGGCAATGGCGGCAACGGCGCGTAAATCCTCAATCCGTGCATTGGTGCAAGAGCCTATAAAGACTTTGTCGACCTCGATGTCGCTCATCTTCGTGCCGGCGGTTAAACCCATATAATCAAGCATACGCTTAACGCTTGCACGCTTATGCTCATCAGCGAAATCAGCAGGCGAGGGCACGATACCATCAATGGAGACGGTGTCTTCAGGCGTTGTTCCCCATGTGACAGTTGGCGGGATATCTTCGGCGCGGATGACGACCTCTTTATCGTATGTTGCGCCATCATCAGACGGCAATGACTTCCAGTAAGCAACAGCCCTATCCCATTCTTCGCCCGTGGGCGCCATCGGGCGACCTTTTATGTATTGGAAGGTCGTTTCATCAGGCGCGACTAAGCCAGCTCTCGCGCCGCCCTCAATCGACATATTGCACATTGTCATGCGACCTTCCATGGAAAGGTTGCGTACTGCTTCGCCGGCGAATTCCAGCACATAGCCCGTACCACCAGCTGTGCCGATATGCCCGATAATGTGCAAGATCATGTCCTTGGCCGTCACACCAGTCGTCAGCTGCCCGTCTACGGTAATGCGCATGGTTTTGGCAGGGGATTGAATGAGGGTCTGCGTGGCAAGCACATGCTCAACCTCTGACGTGCCGATCCCGAATGCCAGCGCACCAAACGCGCCATGGGTAGAGGTGTGGCTGTCGCCGCAAACAATCGTCATGCCTGGCAGGGTAAAGCCTTGCTCAGGCCCGATGATATGCACAATGCCTTGGCGGTTATCGTGTAAATCAAACAACTGAACGCCAAATTCTTCGCAATTACGCGCCAAAGTTTCTACCTGTATACGGCTGTCTTCCTGCTCAATCGGGACGGAACGGTCTGTTGTCGGCACGTTATGATCCATAACCGCGAGCGTGCGCTCAGGAGCATGGACAGGGCGCCCAGCCATGCGCAAACCTTCGAAAGCTTGCGGGCTTGTCACCTCATGCACAAGGTGGCGGTCGATATAGATCAGGCATGTGCCATTATCCTGTTTATCGATTACATGGTCAGACCATATCTTTTCATACAATGTGCGTGGGAGTGTGCGGGGCTTTGCGCTCATTTTTTAAGCTCTTATTTATCTATTAAACATATAATCATCTCAAGCGCGAATATGAGCGCGGATGTCGCGGGGCATTAAAGACAAAATATAGCCTCTGTGTCAATAAAAGGTAATATAAATGATGTGTAGAATTGGGATCAGATATTTGTAGCGCCGATAAAATGCAATTCAGGCTAAAAGAAATTGATGCAGATATGATGGCAGCAGGTGAGAGCTACAGCATTGAAACGCCCAGATCAGATTGGCAGCCACAATAATAATTTAAATGAAAAAAACCGCCATCTTTGGGGAGAGGCGGTTTTTTGTATTCTGTAGGAAGATTGGTGCTTATTCAGCGGAACCTTCTGCTGCTGCTGCTGCTTCAGCTGCTGCGGCATCGGCTTTTGCCTTTGCTGCATCTTCATTGGCTTTGCGGATCTCGGCGCGCTTAGCATCTTTTTCTGCTTTTTTCTTCGCGCGGATCTGTGTTTTTGTAAGACCTTCGATGCTCTCGTCAACTGCAGTTTCCAAACCATAACCGGTTGTACGCTCGGCAATACGTGCTTTCTTACCACGTAGGTCACGAAGATAGTAAAGCTTCGCACGACGGACGTTACCGCGGCGAACCAACTCTACACTGTCAATACGTGATGACCAAAGCGGGAATGTACGCTCAACGCCTTCGCCGTATGAAATTTTACGAACACAGAAGTTTTCATTGATGCCTGAACCTGTGCGGGCGATACATACGCCTTCATACGCCTGAATACGCTCGCGTGTCCCTTCGCGGACTTTCACGTTCACTCTAACGGTGTCACCAGGGCCAAATGCCGGTACTTCTTTAATGGCTTGATATTTTTCGAGCTGCTTAGCTTCAAATTTCTGTAATGTATTCATGGTCTTTTTCCCAATTGTTAGTGAAACCCGATATATCAGTTTCTGCACATGCAAAAGCCGGCGGTTTCATTGTTGTTCGTTACGGGGTTTAACTCGTATCGCCGCGTTTATACAGATGTGCACCTATTATTGCAAGCATTTTGTCGTCTTAACGCGCAATCAAATTATGTTGAGGTTTTTGATGAGGTAATAATGCCAACAATGTCATCCATGGGTAATTATCTTGAATCAGGGCAGATTTTAAGCGATGAAAATAAATTGGAAGTTGAAAAAAATCATATAAATAAAGTAAAAATGGCCAGTAGAGAAAATAAGAAGAGGTCTATGAAATCGGCTGTATACAATATTTCTACAGCAAGTCAGGGCGCCGCACCTTCGTAATAATCTTTGACTGCTCGGCTCGCCATTCATCGATTTTGGCATGATTGCCGGATGTAAGAACCTCCGGTACTCCATGCTCTGAGCCATTGGCATCCGTCCAAACAGCGGGACGGGTATAATGCGGGTATTCGAGGAGGCCATTTGCACCGCTGCCAAAGCTCTCATTATCGGCGGTATTAACATTGCCCATAACCCCGTCTAGCAAGCGGATGCATGCATCCATTAATATTAATGCAGCCGGTTCACCGCCTGAAAGAACATAATCACCGATCGAGATTTCTTCGAACTCATGCGCCTGCAAAAATCGCTCATCCACGCCTTCATAACGTCCGCAAAGCAGTGTCAAGCTGGGGGACGCTGCAAGCTCTTTAACCAAGGGCTGCTTAAGCTGCTGCCCGCGGGGGGAAAGGTAGATACGTCTCGAACCGGAATCATTCGTGCTCAATAAAGCTTTCTCCAGCACATCCGCACGCATGACCATGCCAGCCCCGCCGCCATAGGGTGTATCATCCACGCACTTATGCACGCCTTCACCAAAATCACGAATATTGGTGCAGCTAAAGCTCCAATCTCCGCGCTCCAGCGCCTTGCCAGCCAGTGACGCGCCAAGACAGCCCGGAAACATGTTGGGAAACAAGGTCAGTATGTTGAAATGAAGTGGCATAGTTTAGCTATAAGGTTTTAGGGTGGAAAAGTCATCAATAATCAGGGCGGCGCCGGCTGCTTTCAGGGCTTTAATACGTTGCTCCTGCCCTTCGATACCCTCAATGATCATCGCGATAGGGTACATTCCCGCGGCTTCGGCTGCCTGCATATCCAGCACATTGTCGCCAATATATGCGCAATTTTCAGGCTGCGCATCCAGCTGTTTTGCCGCCTCCAAAAGCATGTCGGGCGCCGGTTTTTTGACCATGGGCGGGTCGCAAGCCACCAGGATGTCGAACAATCCCTCTAACTTCAAAACCTTCATGTCGGGCAGAAGATTTTCTTTTCGTTTATTCGTCGCAATCGCGCTAGGGTTATTCAGTGATGCCACAAAATCTTTAAGTCCTTTGGCAAGCGGAACGGGGGAGGTCGTGAAGAGTGTTTTTCTCTCTTTGCCACGCTCCTCAACAAATGCAGGAAGCGCAGTCTCAGCGTCAAATCCAAATTTTTCTGCCATCATAATAAGTTTAGTATTGGCATTATTTCCTGCCAATGTCTGTACAAATGTTGGCGTAAGCGAAGGAGAGATTCCCGCGCGCACAAAAGCATTATTCAACATTCTGCAATCAAAGTGCGAAAAGACACTTTCGGTATCAGCGATTGTGCCATCAAAATCGAAGATGAAATGCGTTATAGTGCTGGGAAGACTCATAACCCCTCCAGCGGGAGGATGTGCACCACGCCGCTTTCGATATCAACGCTTGGCACATTCTCATCTGTAAAAGGTACAAGATATTCGCTGCCATTATTAGCGCGGATCTCAAGCAGATCACCCGCGCCGAAATTCAGAACGGCCTTGATGAGCCCTGCATCACTGCCGGTTTTTTGATTAACGGCTTTCAGACCAATCAAATCCTCATAATAAAATTCACCGTCATCGGCTGGGGGCAGGGCGGAGCGCTCAATGTGTAATTCTGTACCACGCAGCGCATCGGCAGCGGTCTTATCCGATATGCCTTCAACCTCGGCCAAAATATATTTGCCCAAAGCGTTTTTCAGCGAGATAGCGTGACTCTCCACTTCTTCGAGTAAATACACATCATCACAATAGGGTAGGATTTTCACCAGTCCCTTAACGCCATGGGCGCTTGCGATTTTACCGATCAGGATTTTCTTATCTGTGCTCATTCAATGCTCGTCCAAGGGCTCATATATAATAATGCCCGCCCATTGATGTAATGAAGCGGGCATTTTAAATGGGATATCTACAGAATTATTCTGCTGGCTTCTCTTCAGCAGCTGGCTCTTCTGCAGGTGCGGCAGCAGCTTCTGCAGCGGCAGCCTTGGCGGCTTCTTCTGCTTCTTTCGCGGCATCTTCAGCGGCTTTACGCTTTTCTTCTTTATCCGCAACTTTCATTTTAGTCTTTTCAGACGGTGCAGATTTGTTTGGACGGTTAGACTGCTCAGGCATATCGATCAGACCAGCTTTACCAAGGAAGATAGCAACACGCTCTGAAGGTTGTGCGCCTTGTGATAACCAATATTTGATGCGATCTTCAACCAGATTTACGCGGTTGTCGTTATCGTTTTCGAGAAGAGGGTTATATGTACCCAATTTTTCGATGTAACGGCCATCGCGTGGTGAACGCTTATCCGCAACAACGATACGATAGAATGGGCGGCCTTTACGTCCGCCGCGTGATAGTCTTAATGCTAGTGCCATGTGTTTTTCTCCTTTGGGTTATGCAATAAGTTTAAAAGATTTTTGCCATTAAAATTTCATCTACATATTGGCCATTGCCGCGATGTAAAAACTGTGTCTGTCGACCTTCTTCAATAAATCCAAGCTGCTTATAAAAGCCAATAGCGCTGGGATTATCCGCCTCCACGCCCAATTGGATGCGATTGATTCCATTGTGTCTGAGGGTCTCGATTGCCGCATTAAGGGCGCTCTTACCAAGACCTCTGCCTTGACATTCTTTTTTGATGCCAAAAGACTGAATTTCCGCGATGTGCGCGCCGCGACCTGAAAAGTTGATCGCGCTGATGATGCCGCAATCATCGTTATTATTATCCTGTATGATCCAGAAAAAATCACGCGCCAACATATCTTCAAATATGCTCTCAAACGCATTTTTTTCCATTGGGTCATGCCACATGTACGGATTAACGGTTTCATCCATATATACATCATAGGCAAGATCAAAATCTGTGGCGCTGGCAGGTCTCATTTCTTTTTCCCTTTTTTACCGCCACGTGTCAGCGCGCCAAGGCCGGGAGGTGTGCCGCCACCTACAAATGGGTTGGGGCCCAATCCATTACCAAGTCCGCCCGGGCCGCCAAATGGGTTTGCGCCGCCAGCAAAGGGGTTCGCACCTAATGCGCCTTTATCTTCTTCGCCGCCTTCGGCCATGTCTTGCGCCATGCCCATCATTTCCAGCTCGTCGAGCTTGCCGCCCATCATGCCTTTCATCTGCTTCATCATGCCGCCCATGCCCATCTTCTTCATCTTTTTCATGACACCGGACATTTGCTTATGCTGCTTGCAAAGCTTGTTGATGTCTTGAACAGATGTGCCGGAGCCGTTGGCAATGCGGATTTTGCGCTTGGCATTAAGGAGGTCAGGGTTTTCGCGCTCTGCCTTGGTCATAGAGAATATAATTGCTTCCTGACGTTTGATAAAGCTGTCATCCATACCGGCTGATTCAAGCTTGCCTGCCATATCTCCAAGCCCGGGCAGCATCTTCATCATCGCGCCCATACCGCCCATTTTGCTCATTTGCTGCATCTGTTGCAGCATGTCATTAAAGTCGAACTGGCCTTTTTTGAACTTCTCGGCCATTTTGATGGCCTGCTCTTGATCAACTGTGTCCATGGCTTTTTCAACCAAGGAGACAACGTCACCCATGCCAAGTATGCGTCCGGCAATACGGTCAGGGTGGAATACGTCGATCTCGCTCCACTTCTCACCCATACCGACCAGCTTGACGGGCTTGCCTGTGACGGCCTTCATGCTCATCGCCGCGCCGCCGCGTGCATCACCATCAACACGGGTCAGCATAATACCTGTAATGCTCACCGCTTCGTCAAAGGCCGTGGCAGTCTGCACCGCGTCTTGTCCGGTCATGGCATCGGCCACGAGGAGAGTTTCGATCGGGTTTGTGGCTTTCTTGATCGCGGTGACTTCTGCCATGAGCTCTTCATCAATGGACAGGCGGCCAGCAGTATCGAGCATGACAAGGTCAAAGCCCTCTTTGCGCGCAACATCCATTGCGCGATTAGCAATTTCGACAGGCTTTTGCCCTTCGATAATCTCTAATGTCGCAACACCTGTTTGCTCACCCAGAACAGCGAGCTGTTTTTGCGCGGCGGGGCGATAAACGTCGAGCGAAGCCATCAGCACTTTCTTTCCACGCTTTTCGGTGATCATCTTCGCGATCTTCGCTGTCGATGTCGTTTTACCCGATCCTTGCAAGCCAACCATAAGGTAAGCGCAGGGCGGTGTGGTAAGGTTAAGCTCGGATGCTTCTGATCCCAGCATCTTCACAAGCTCATCGTGGACGATCTTAATCACTTGTTGCGCAGGGTTTACGCCTTTGATGACTTTTTCACCAACGGCCTTTTCTTTGATCTCGGCGATGAACTCTTTAACAACCGGAAGTGCAACATCGGCTTCAAGTAAGGCCATACGAATCTCGCGGGAAACGAGCATAACGTCATTCTCACTCAAAGAGCTCTTACCTCTTAAGGTTTTAAATACGCTGCCAAGCTTTTCGCTCAAAGATTCAAACATTTACAATCCGTAGTTAATAATACAATTTAACCCCAGTGAGCGCTCTGCGCCGACTAAGGTGTACCTGCTCCCCGAAAGAGCGCGGGCACTGACAAAACAAAGATGTCAGTAAAATTTGGTGGAAAATAACGCCGCGCGCAGCTATTGTCAAGGAATTAAAGTATTGAGGGTTTTGATAATGAATTTTAAGAAGATGCACGGTGCTGGAAATGATTTTGTCATTTTGGATTTTCGGGGAGAGCCGGAAACCCTTGCTCCTGCACGTATTATGCAGATATGTGATCGTAATTTTGGTGTTGGCTGTGACCAGCTTGTGGCGCTGGAGCCTTCCGAAGCGGCAGATGTAAAAGCCGTCTTTTATAACGCCGATGGCAGTGAGATCGGTGCATGTGGTAACGCCTCGCGCTGCGTGGCGCATATATATATGCAAGAGCAGGGCGTTGAGCGTTGCACAATCGAAACGGGCGGCGGTGTGCTGGAATGCGAAGCGGCCGGCGAAAACCGCGTCATGGTTAATATGGGCGCGCCAAAGTTGGAGTGGAATCAAATTCCACTATCTGAGGAGCGCGATACATTAATGCTTTTCATCGATGAAAACGCTAAGAACCCAGCGGTCGCGGTGAATATGGGCAACCCACATTGCGTTTTATTTGTGGATGATGCGGAAAAAGCACTGCTGGATCGCATAGGCCCGAAGATCGAAAATCACCCACTCTTTCCTGAGCGCACAAATGTTGAGGTTGTTGAGCTTCGTGAAGATGGAACAATTCGCCAACGCACATGGGAGCGCGGCGTGGGAGAGACGCTCGCTTGTGGATCAGGTGCATGCGCAGTCGCCGTTGCGGCGATCAGGCGTGAGCTTGTCGATGGACGCGAAGTTGAAATCCACCTCAATGGCGGGGTGCTCAATATCGAGTGGCGCGAAAGCGATAATTGTGTCTATATGACCGGCCCTGTGGCCTATATATTTGACGGAAATCTAAAACCGCTGTAAAAGCTGCGCATGAGCAAGTCTGACTCCCATAAAGATGTCGAGGTTGTGACCTTCGGTTGTCGTCTGAATATTTCAGAATCCGAGGTGATGCGCGATCATGCACGGGATGCGGGGATGGATGATGCTATCATTTTCAATACCTGCGCCGTCACTAAAGAGGCTGAGCGTCAAGCAAGGCAAGCCATCCGCAAAGCGCGCCGCGAAAACCCGGATAAGCAGATCATCGTCACGGGCTGTAGCGCTCAGGTAAATCCCGATATGTATGAGAAAATGCCCGAGATCGACCAGATCATCGGCAATGACCTCAAGCTCAAACGCGAAACATGGGGCATACGCCATAATGACCGCGTGCTGGTCAATGACATTATGGAGGTGCGCGAGACCGCAGGGCATCTGGTGGAGGGGTTTGAAGGCCACACCCGCGCCTTCGTGCAAGTGCAAAATGGCTGCGACCATCGCTGTACTTTCTGCATCATCCCCTATGGCCGTGGCAATTCGCGCTCTGTCCCAATTGGTGTGATCTCCGAGCAGATCGGCAAGCTGGTGACAGAGGGATATCAGGAAATTGTCTTCACGGGCGTGGATGTCACCTCTTACGGTCCCGATTTACCCGGTAAGCCAACACTAGGGCAGATGATTCGACGCGTTCTGGCGCTTAATCCTGACCTTAAGCGTGTCCGCATGTCTTCGCTTGACCCTGTCGAGATTGACAATGATCTATGGGACCTAATCGCAAACGAGCCGCGTCTCATGCCGCACCTGCACCTCAGCCTGCAATCAGGTGATGATCTGATTTTAAAGCGCATGAAGCGCCGTCACCTGCGTCAGGATGCAATTGAAATGTGCAAGCGAGCGCGTGATCTGCGTCCAGATCTGGCATTTGGCGCGGATATTATCGCGGGATTTCCGACCGAAACTGACAAGATGTTCAACAATACGATGGCAATCGTTGAAGAATGCGACCTCACATACCTTCACGTCTTCCCGTATTCAGAGCGTGAGGGTACGCCTGCAGCCAAAATTCCATCACAAGTGCCTGTGCCAATCCGTAAAGAACGCGCCGCCACTTTGCGCGCACTCGGCGACAAACAGATGCAAAAACTCCTTAACAATAACATGAATAAAGAGCTGAAAATTGTTGTTGAAAAAAAGGGAAGGGGACGCGCCGAAAACTTCTGTCCTGTCAAAGTATACGGCGAGTACCCGCAAGGATCGCTCCTCACCGTTCGTACAATATCAATTGAGGATGATCATCTGATTGCGGATGTGATTTCTTGAAAAATTAACTTTTACCCGTCAAAATATATTGATGCCTATTACTGATCTTCTCTTTGCACCGGTATTTTTTATGATGGTGGCCGATAATCCGGCTGCTAAAGCCTGCGCTGCGCGTAAAAAAAGCAATAGTGCAATCGAGATCGTTTTTGATAACAAGCCGACACGGTATGATTTCAGCAAAAACGTTAAGCAGCTTACATCTATGGGTAAAACCCAATCTGTGAGTTGGAGCAAGAAAAACGACTTTAAAAGGCGCGGCGCGACCGTCCACACCAATGGCCTCACAAACGGTAAAATTTCCTACCGTATTCAAAGCGAGCTTTCCGCCCGCCCTGCATCTCCTTTAAGCAAAACGATGTGCCCGCATGTGAGAAAGGTTCAAGTCGTAATAACGCATGAATCAACGATTTATGTGGCCTCTAAGCATAAGAAGGGGGCGTGTGAATATAAGGAGATATGGGAGCATGAACATAAACACCAACGTGTGAACGAGGCCGCCGCTAAAGGGCTGGCCGATACGTTGAAGCGCGATATGCCCGAAGTAATTAGCTATGCCGAGGGGCAGAGTATCAGCACGAGATCAGGTGATGTGGCGATGAAAAAGCTCGGAGATTTTATGGAGGATGCTATAAAATTTTATTCCGATAAAGCGATCAAAGAAATGAGCCACAATAATGACGCCATAGACACACCAGCCGAATATCGCCGTAGCGCCGAGGCGTGTGGCCATCGCTCTGCTTTCTAGCAAGCTATCCACTTTATCCTTAATTTTTTTTAATAGCGGGTGATTTTGACCCGCTTGGTGGCTATATTAGTAGGGAAAAAGAGATAAAGGATTTTCCAATGGTGTTTTGGCGCAAAAAAAATAACCCTGCACAACAAGAGCAAGAGGCGCGCGATGATAAATTGCTCCATCCCAATGGTGAGCCAGAGCTGGAGCCTTCAACGGATTATGAAGCCGAGATTGATCCAAAAACAAAAGAAGAGCTTAAAGAGACCGAAAGCGAGATTATCGAGGAGCTAGACCAAACGCCCACGCCGGTGCATACGAAAACCGAGGATATACAAGAAGCTAAAGAGTTAGCGGATCACAGCGAAGAGGGGGGCTGGTTCTCACGTCTGGCGGGTGGCCTGTCCAAATCCACCAATAAATTTACGCAAGGGTTGAGTGATCTGGTTACTAAGAAAAAGCTTGATCAGGAAACACTGGATGAATTGGAAGAGTTGCTGATTTCCGCTGATCTAGGTCCTAAAACAGCTGCCAAAGTAATCGAGGGATTTTCACGGGATCGCTTCGGCAAAGACATTAGTGGTGATGAAATCCGTGAAGCGCTGGCCGACGGGATGGCAGAAATATTAAACCCAGTTGTCGCGACGTTAGAGCCTCAAAAGCAGGAAGACGGCCCACATGTAATTCTAGTTGTCGGAGTTAACGGGGCGGGTAAAACCACGACCATCGGTAAGTTAGCGCGCAAATTTAAGGACGAGCGGGGCTTGAAAACCATGATCGCCGCTGGAGATACTTTCCGCGCCGCTGCTGTCGAGCAATTGGAAGTTTGGGCTACGCGCTCTGGCGCATCTTTCCTCAAAAAAGACCTTGGTGCAGATGCTGCTTCCGTCGCTTACGAGGCTTATACCAAAGCGAAAGAAGAGGGCGCCGATGTGTTGATGATCGACACTGCCGGACGCTTGCAGAACAAAAAGAATTTGATGGAAGAGCTGGAAAAAATTGTCCGCGTTCTCAAAAAGCAGAACGAATCCCTGCCACATGAGGTGTTGCTCGTGCTTGATTCTACAACAGGCCAGAACGCTTTTTCACAAGTAGAGGTCTTCCGGGATATGGTCAATGTTACAGGTCTAGTCGTGACAAAGCTGGACGGTAGCGCCAAAGGCGGCGTGCTGGTCGGGCTTGTCGATCAATTCGGCGTTCCGGTCTATGCGATTGGTGTGGGCGAAGCAGTGGAAGATCTTCAAAGCTTCCATGCAGGTTCATATGCACGTGCTTTAATGGGATTGAAGTAAAGTAAAGAATTGAAAAACCATAAAAAATGCGTGATAATAAGGGGATGATCCTTACTCCTGATATTCCCGAAGCCCAATTATTTTCTTCTGCCGATGATGCGTTTGCTCATGTGCAAAAACTCTATGATGAGCAAGTGGATTTCTTGCAAAAATCATTTAAGGACTTTGTTGCAGGCAATGCCCGTGAAAACCGTTCACGTGGTTTTTATCCATATGTGAGGATAAAGACAGTCTATGCGCGCCGTGCTGACTCGCGCTTCTCATATGGTTTTGCGCCGCGTCCGGGGGTATATTCCACCACTTTGACACGGCCCGACATCTTTTCGAGCTACTATGAAGAGCAGTTCCGCCTGTTAATCAAAAATCATGATATCCCGCTAGAAATAGGAATCAGCACAACGCCGATCCCAATCCATTTTGCTCTCGGTGACAGCTTTCATTTGGAGGGCGATTTGTCAGCGGAGCAACTTAAGGATCTTCCTGATCTGTTTGATGTGCCCGATTTGGATATTATGGATGATGAGATTGCAAATTCTTCGCATATCATCAATGAAGGTGACCCAAATCCGCTCGCACTTTTCACCGCACCTCGTGTTGATTTGAGCATACAGCGCCTGCGCCATTATTGTGGAATGCCCGCCGATCACTTTCAGAATTACATCATCTTTACCAATTACCAATTCTATATCGATGAGTTCGTTAAAATCGGTAAAGAGCGTGTCGGTAAAGACGGTTATGTTGAATTTGTGGGGCCTGATCCTGATAAGCGCTTGCCGCAAATGCCTGCCTACCACCTAAAAATGGAGGGTAATAAAGGCATTACAATGGTTAATATCGGTGTCGGGCCATCCAATGCCAAAACCATTACCGATCATATCGCCGTCATGCGTCCGCACGCTTGGCTTATGCTGGGACACTGCGCAGGGCTTAGAAATTCGCAAGAGTTGGGCGATTATGTGCTCGCTCATGGCTATTTGCGAGAAGACCATGTGCTGGATGAGCAATTACCCGTAAGCATTCCCATCCCCGCTTTGGCCGAGGTGCAGTTGGCTTTGGAGCAGGCTGTAGCCGAAATAACCAATCACGGCGGCTACGATTTGAAGAAAATTATGCGCACAGGCACGGTGGCCACAACGGATGATCGAAACTGGGAATTGCGTTCAGCTATAAAACAGAATAAACGCCTCAGCCAGTCTCGCGCAATCGCGATGGATATGGAGAGCGGTACGATCGCCGCCAATGGCTTCCGCTTCCGCGTTCCCTACGGCACGTTGCTCTGTGTCTCTGATAAACCTTTGCATGGCCAGCTTAAACTTCCCGGCATGGCTGATACTTTCTATCGCCAGCGCGTCGATCAGCATTTGTTGGTGGGCTTGCGCACGATGGAGCTTTTGCGTGATTACTCACCTGAAAAGCTTCATAGTCGTAAGCTGCGCAGTTTTGACGAAGTCGCCTTCCAGTAAAGTAAAAGCGCCGAACAAAGTGTCCGGCGCTTTTAATTGATACGTTTTTATTATCTATACAACGATATCCAGCAAATTGCCGCGGCCATTGCCTTCTGAGGCGAGCTGCTGAAGCTTGTCACGTGAAAGGCTCTCAGCATTCACATTTGTATCAACCTGCTGCGTGTCGGCAGCCGGCGCTTGCTTTGGTTGTACTTTATTTTGTTGAGGTTGCTGACGCTCATCCTGAGGGCGCACCTGATTGGAGCTTTGTCCGGTTTGGGTCTGCGAATATTGCTGTACTTGCGTTTGCGCGCCCAATCCCGAAAGTGGTCCTGCCATAATCGTCCTTTCCTACTAAGGGAAATATCTAGTCCCGAATATTAATTATTATATTATAAAAGTATTAACGAAGTGTATACCATTTTGCTTGATAGGACGCAATTATTAGAAAAAATATTGTTTTTACAAATTTATTAAATTTTCAGGCCAAATGTTAACTTCTCGGTAACGTTTATAAGATATATATGATGTACAAGAAACGTGAAATAATATAAAAAAAATCGGCTAAATGGCTGTAAGCGTTCTTTTTTTGGGTTCAAAACATCAGTTTAATTGCAATGCAATGTTGAGTGGGTAGGGATATGAATTTAAGTTTTTTGGATAAAACCTCTAAGGTTACGCCTTTACTTGTGAGAATGTATGATTCTCAAAAGTTGAATGCGGCAGCGAAGGACAGGGCGCCTGAGGCTCTAGCAGAGTTGACGACGGCGATTTGTGAGCTTCTCGATATGTCTTTGACAGCTAGAGAGTCAGAGCTTGTTGCAGATGTAATGATTGGGCTAATTCGCCAGGCCGAGATTGATTTTCGACAGGCTGTTGCGGAAAAACTGTCTTCATTAGAGAACGTACCTTTAAGATTGGTTTTAGAGTTATCTAGCGACGAAATATCCGTTGCGAATCCTATTTTGCGACATAGTGAGGTCTTAAGTGACCTTGATCTGATCTATATCATTAAATCTAAATCTAATGAGCATTGGCAGGCTATCGCCAATCGTCAAAAGATGAGCGACCAGGTTATGAATATGCTGGCTGACACGGGTGATGTATATACGGCAGTTCAATTGGTTCAGAATCAAAGCATCAAACTCAATGAATATGTAATCACCGCGCTTTCCGATATGGCTCAGGAAAATGAAGTTGTGGCTCGTCCGTTACTGCGCCGTGAAGAGGTTCCTCCTACAATAGCCCAGAAACTATACCAGTTCGTGGGTGAAGAGCTGAAATTCTACATTAATGAACGCTACGGCATTACAAAGGGTGATGTTACCGAGGCCATCGATAATGCGCTGCTTGATCTGATGGACGCCAGCGAGAATGAAGATGAATTTATGCCGACTATGGCGATGGTTAAAGATGCACAAAGGCAAAAAGAAAAGGGACTATTAACAATACCTCTCATGCTTGGCTCACTACGCCGTGGTCAAATCAAGCCGTTCGTTGCGCAGTTCGCACAATATACCGGGCTAAATGTCCCTAGTGTGCTCGAAATCTTAAATCAAGGCAGTGGGCAGGGACTGGCTGTTGCGTGTCGTGCAGTTGGTGTGGCAAAAGAAGATTTTATGTCGATCTTCTTGCTAACTAACCGTATGCGTAATTTCGAGCGTATGGTAGAGATTGGCGATATGACGAAGGCTGCCAGCTATTTCATTAAGCTGGATCGTAAGATGGCGCAGAATATCTTGGAAAACTCCCAGAGAAAATAAAATCGCACTTAACGTAAGTAAAGAGCGGCTGTATTAGGCCGCTTTTTTTGCTTTCACGAGAGCAGCAACGCCAGGCAAATCCTTGCCTTCCAGCCATTCCAAAAATGCACCACCGGCCGTAGAGATATAGGTGAAATCATCCGCGCAACCGGCATTCTCCATCGCCGCAACCGTATCACCACCACCTGCAATGCTGGTCAGCTTGCCTTCTTTTGTAAGGGCTGCAACAGCTTCTGCCAAAGTGTTTGTGCCTTTATCAAAAGGCTTGATCTCGAATACGCCTAAGGGCCCGTTCCACAACAATGTTTTACAGGCTTTAGCAGCCTCAATCACATTGGAAACACTTTCGGGGCCAGCATCGATTGCCATTTTGTCGGAGGGGATTTTATCTGAATTAACGACATCAAATTCTGCGTTTACTTTAAGCTCACTCACAACTACGCAATCGACCGGTAGAATGATTTTACATCCTGCTTTTTCGGCGTTATTCATGATTGAACGTGCTTCTTCGGCCATGTCATGCTCACAAAGAGAGCTTCCGACATCAATACCTTTGGCATTCATGAATGTGTTGGCCATGCCACCGCCAAGTACAAGATAGTCCGCCTTTTTAATCAGATTGTTCAACACGCTAAGCTTTGTCGAAATTTTCGATCCACCTGCAATTGCCATCACTGGCTTTTGTGGATTGCCGAGGGCGGCATCCAACGCTTTTAATTCCTGCTCCATTAAAGAACCAGCAGCAGCAGGTAGTATTTGTGCCAACCCTGCGGTGGATGCATGGGCGCGGTGAGCTGCTGAAAAAGCATCATTCACATAGATGTCGCCAAGAGATGCTAAGGCTTTTACAAAATTTGGGTCATTGGACTTTTCACCCTTATGAAAGCGCAGATTTTCGAGCAATAGCACATTGCCGTCCTCCAGCTTTGAAACCGCATTTTCGGCCTTTACGCCTATACAATCAGGCGCAAAAGCGACACTTGTGCCCCAACATTCCTCCAGAGCAGAAACGAGAAAGGCCAAAGACATCTCCGGGTTTTGTTCACCTTCTGGACGCCCGAAATGCGACAGGATGATTGTCTTCGCACCTGCATCTCTTAAATAATCAATGGTGGGTTTAAGGCGATCAATTCGCGTTGTGTCAGTGACTTTACCGCGTTGAGCAGGCACGTTTAAATCTGCCCGCAAAAGTACCCGTTTACCCTTAAGATCCATATCGTTTAATGAAGAAAAATTCATATCAGTTTAGTTACCCTTTATTACTTAAGATCTGAAATTAAGGCTTTATAGCCTTAAAGAGTTCCGTTATTTCGATCAGTCGCGATCTTAGCGGCGGATCAAGTGCCGAATGCCCCGCATCCGGTACAACAATATAATCGGCCTCAGGCCATGCCTGATGAAGCTTGTATGCGCTTACAATCGGGCATATGACATCATATCGCCCCTGTATAATAGCAGCTGGAATAGAACGCAAGGCTGATATACGGCTGAGCAAGGATCGCTCCGCAGGAATTACCTCATTAAGGAAGTAGTGCGCCTCCAGCCGTGCCAGCGCCAGCGCATAATCTTTTTGCTCGTTCGTAGTAATTGTCTCATAATTGGGCCGCAAGCAAGCGCACGCCCCCTCGTAAAGGCTCCATCTGACAGCGGCTTCAATCTGCACGTCGCGATTCTCATCGGTTAATCGCTTGTAATAGGAACCAAGCAAGTCTTTTTGCTCATGCTCATTTAATAGCCCGGAAAACTGCTCCCACGCTTCGGGAAAAATGGTGCTCATACCATTTAAAAACCAGTCAACTTCACTCTGATCAAACAGAAAAATTCCGCGTAGGATAAGGCTTAATACCTTTTGGGGGTGCGCAATTGCATATTCCATCGCGAGCGTCGATCCCCATGAGCCGCCAAAAATATGCCAGCGCTCGATGTTCAATCTTTTGCGCAAAGCTTCAATATCGCTCAGCAATAGTGCAGTTGTGTTGTTCTTCAATTCGCCCAGAGGCTGCGAGCGTCCGCATCCGCGTTGATCAAAAATGATAATCCGATAATGGTCAGGGTCGAAAAAGCGCCTGTGCGCCGGTGATGCGCCTGCGCCCGGGCCGCCATGTAAAAATACAATTGGCACGCCATCTGGGTTACCGCTTTGCTCCCAATAAATCTGGTGAATATCATCGGCAATTAAAAAGCCGCTGGAATAGGGCTCTATAGCTGAAAATAAATCCATCTGCGCGGGTTTGTGCCCAGTGCTATGTTTTTTTCTATGCGGCATATGTGTGATCTTAGTGAGTATGCGCCTTGAGTCAATGACCCGTTATTCGTGTATTTCCTCGACCGCTTGCGGGTGGTCGATTTCAATATGTGGACCATTATATTCTTCAATCCAGCCTCTCACACGGATGTGCCGTCCACCCCATTGTAGAAAATCATAACCCGCAAGATTGAAGATCTTAAGGTTTTTCGGCGCTATCGACACTGTGAAATCATCACGCCAGTTCTGACCGAAATTCATATAGAGGCGGTTTTTATTCATCGCCACGCTTACAATCTTACCCTCGACAATGCCAAAGTTGTTCGTGTGATCGGCTGCCTCCTGAGGGCTGAAGATATGCGCCGCCTCCGCCCAAATTCCTAACTTTTCTGTTCGCGCTTCTTTCTCCAGCGCATACATCTCGAACGCCATCTCTGTATTGCGTTGAGCGGTTTCCACCATCGCCAGCCCTAAAGACAGCACTACGCCTTGCACCCATAAATCCCCATCGACTTTTTGTAAATGCGCCAATTCATGCTCCATGCGGTTAACTCGTCCCCAGCGACTGTCCATCGTTTGGAAGGTCCGCACCTTTTGACCCTCCAGCATATCTTTCAAAATTTTCATGGCCAATAATGAACCTTCTCCGGCATCGCGCGCGTCATAATCGGGATAGTTCAAGCCGGTCAAATTTGTAATAGTGCCGTTATCCAATTGCACTGTGTAAGGTGTGATAACCTCGATAACGGTGGCTTCCCCAGTTTGCGTCAGCCCGTCAAAACTTTGCGCGTATGTACGGGGGGCGGTGGCCAAGAAAAAACTGGCGAGAATTATAAAATGAATTATGATCTGTTTCATCATTACTAGAGTGGAATTATTTAATGCCTAAATTCAAGTCTTATCTCCGTACATCAGTTCTTATCCCTGCAGTTCTATTGGCGGCCTGTTCAACAAACCCCGCCACGGGCGAACGCCAATTTACAGCGCTGATGTCCCCGTCGCAGGAGAATCAGGTCGGCGCATCCGAGCATCAAAAAGTCATCCAGCAATTCGGGCTTGTGAAAGATCCCGCTCTGACCTCCTATGTGCAAAGGGTTGGGAAACAAGTGACTGCCAATACCGAGCGCCCCGATGTGCAATATCAATTCTTCGTGATCGATAGCCCCATAGTCAATGCATTCGCGCTACCGGGTGGGTATATCTATGTATCACGCGGGTTGCTAGCGCTAGCCAACAACGAGGCCGAACTGGCGAGTGTTTTAGGGCATGAAGCCGGGCACATTACAGGCCGCCACTCTGCAGAGCGCTATTCACAAAGCGTGGTCACATCGCTAGGCGCAGGTCTGATTTCTGCCGCTCTTGGCTCTGACGTTGCATCTCAAGCGCTGGGGGTTGGTGCAAACCTCTACTTAAGCTCTTATTCCCGTTCACAAGAAAATGAGGCCGATTCATTAGGCTTGCGCTATATGGCAGGGGCTGGGTATGAGCCCAATGCCGTGCCATCCTTCCTTAGTTCGCTCAAGCAAAAATCCGATCTGGAAGCGCGCTTGGAAGGGCGCGGAGCAGGAGAGGGCGTCAGCTATTTTTCCACCCACCCGGCAACAGGTGAGCGTGTAAGTAAGACAGCGAATGAGGCGAACGCCTTCGCACACAGCAATGTATACAAACCCAATGAGCACTTGCGCGCAATCGAGGGGATGATTTATGGCGACAGTCCCGCGCATGGTTTCAGCCGCGGTAACAGCTTTTATCATCATAAAATCGGCTTTGCTTTCGACGTGCCTAATGGTTTTGATATTAACAACCAAACCGCTGCAGTCGTTGCTACACATCAAAACGGTTCAGCCATAATCTTTGACATGGGATCGAATCAACAAGGTTTAGCGCCTGCGCAATATATTACTCGTGCATGGTTGCCCGATGCGCCTTTGCAGGATATGGAAAGCATAAGTATCAATGGTATGCCTGCTGCGACTGCTTCAGTGCAGGGACAGGTTAATGGGCGAGCCGTACTGATCCGCGTTGTGGCTATCCAGTGGAAAGACGGCTTCGCACGCTTCCAGATGGCTATTCCGAAAAATGCTGGCGGCGCACTGGTCGAAGATTTGAAACGCACGACCTATAGTTTCCGCGCTATGAGTGCGAGTGAAAAGGCGAATGTCCGTCCCTATACTTTGCAGCTCTATAAGGCTGCGGCGGGCGATACTGTATCATCTATCGCCTCTCGCATGGCTGTTCCAAGTGCTAAGGAAGATGAATTCCTTGTGCTTAATGGCATGCAGCCGGGAGAAAGTATCATTGCTGGACGCACCTACAAAATCGTAAGTGGCGGCTAAAGCCGAGACGATAAAAAGAAAGGCGCTTAAATGAGCGCCTTTCTTTGTAATGGGTATAGATAGGCCTACAATAAGCCCATAACGCCGCGATCGCTATGGTGGACGATGGAGTTCTTCATCTTCTCCATCGCACGCTTTTCAATCTGGCGGACACGCTCTTTGGAAATGCCAAGTTGATCGCCTAAGGCTTCCAAGGTTACGGCTTTTTCATCCAGGTGACGCTTGCGAATAATAACCTGTTCACGGTCATTCAAATCACCAAGCGCGCTTTTCAACCATTTGGAACGGGATTGCGCGTCTTTCATGGATGTTACAATTTCCTCGGGAGTAGGGGCATCATCAACCAGCATGCCCTGCCAATCTTGCTCGCCATCATCGCTAATGGTTGCATTCAGGGATTGGTCAGAACCTGACATACGGCCTTCCATCGCCTCGACGTCCGTAATCTTTACCCCCAATTCTTTGGCAATCTCTGCGCGCCCTTTATCGCTCAGCCTCTCTGTCTCGTTGCGCTGCTCGATTTTATTGCGTAGACGGCGCATATTGAAGAACAATGACTTCTGAGCGGCTGTCGAGCCTGTACGCACGATAGACCAATTGCGTAGGATATAATCCTGCACATGTGCACGGATCCACCATGAAGCATAGGTAGAAAAGCGTAAATCACGCTCTGGGTCAAAGCGCTTAGCCGCCTCCATTAGGCCGATGTTGCCTTCTTGAATTAAATCTCCCATCGGCAGGCCGTAATGCTTGAATTTCATCGCAAGCGATATAGCTAATCTTGTATAGGCTTGGACAAGCTCATGAAGAGCTTTTTCATCCTCCTGGTCACGCCAGCGGCGCGCCAGATTAAGCTCGTAATCTTTTTCAAGATACGGCTCGTTCATCGCTGTGCGAATGTAGTCGGTATTCGCTTTTTGTGTTTGCGGGTCGTCGATATGAGCCATAATGAGATCATCCTTTCTTTGATATAAGAACCATTTTCAATTAACAATTCGCTGGAGGTTAACGAAAGGTTACAAAAAATTTCATTTAATCCAGCGGTCGAAATGCTAAATAATTCCGAAAAATTCAGGCTTTTCCCAAATTCATTTTAATGAATGAAAATAAAAAAAAACGCCGAAAACTCAATGCTTCCGGCGCTTCTGATTTTTTAAGGCTATATTTTAAGCTGCTTCTTTTTCCTCATCAGCATCCATTTCGATGTCGATGTCGCGATTAACGCCCATGATTGTCTCTAATTGCTCAGTCGCGGCGCCTTCTGTGATTTGCTCAACGGCGGCAACTTCACGAGCCAAACGTTCAAGAGCAGATTGGTAGATCTGACGCTCTGAGTAAGATTGCTCACTATCATCGTTGCTGCGCTTAAGGTCGCGAAGAACTTCGGCAATCGCGATCGGGTCTCCTGAATTGATCTTTGTTTCATATTCTTGTGCGCGGCGGCTCCACATTGTGCGGCGAACGCGGGATTTACCTTTAAGAGTTTTAATCGCGTCGCTCATTTGATCTGCAGAGCTGAGACGGCGTAGGCCGGATTTAGCTGCTTTCATGACAGGAATTTTAAGGCGCATACGGTCTTTCACGAAAGACACAACATAAAGTTTAACCTCCATGTCAGCAATCGTTTGGATTTCCGTGCCTTCTACCTGACCTACACCATGAGCGGCATAAACCACGTAATCGCCATTGGAAAATTCGAAGTTGTCATTCTCGGCCATATTTTATCACCTTTTCTTTTTTGATTAAAAATGCAGGGCGGAAATAATATTAGAAGAAGTGAAAGTAACACCCTTCGGGTCTTATTTCAGCCCGCCTGTTCCAAACCTATCAATTTCGTTTGTGAGAAGAACTATACATAAATTTTCACTAAAATGCAATTATTTTTCAATTTTTGTCTTCATGCAGGCGATCTCAAGCGGGGATGCACCCGTAATATCAGCGGTCGAAAGTTTTGATTTCTTTAGGAAATTTTCGGGTATGAAGTGCGGATCTATTACGGCACTTATGGCAGAAAATTTTGTCGCGATTTTTAAAAGTTCATGCGCGGTATTTTGAAATTTGTCTCCAAATTCCAATGTAATCAGGTCTCGAAGTGTTCTCTCCGATAAAGCGGCCAGAAGGCTAGCCATATCACAGCCACGCGCGCTAATCGTATTTTCATTGACTGTTTGCGCGCGTGCGACGAAAAAAACATTCATATTATCGCGTGAAGAGAACTTTTTAATCGCGATATTATGTAACACGCTACCCTGAGTAAACATTGATGAGAATCGGTTATAATTAGAATCCTCCAGCATTTGTGCAAAATATGACGTGCTTGCGGTATTATTGATTAATGCACCAATGCGCCCATTATCAATGATATCAAGTAAATTATTGCTTCTATTATTGCTTAGATTTAAGGCCTTGATTTGGTTTGCCTTGTTAAGCTTTATGATATAGCTCTGAGGATCACGAGAAATGTAATCATCAAATTTAAGTTTTGCTAAAACTCTTTTAGTTTGTGGGGCTGAAATATGTAACGCTTTTTCAAAGCTTATGTATTTATAGTCGAATCCACTGCCCCACACAGTAAAAGAGCCGTTTTTATCGGCATCTTCAAACTTCATATGAACTGTTACCCTGTTTGGTATATATATTTTTTGATTGAGCAAATGCTAACATATACTATGGTGTGCTAGCAACAAAATTATTAAACAACTGATTTTAAATGATTATTTTCTATTTTGTGGTCTCAGTTTCAGTTTGGTTGAATCCAAAGTATAGGTCGCGCCGACAATTAAGGGTGAATTTTTTTGCGCATGACCAAAGGACCCACCTGCAACAATCGGGATGTTTAATTCCTCAAAACTATCCTTAAAAATATCACCCAATGTAAAGCCATATGGGCGGGCGCTGTCTTTAAGGCCGGTAAATTCCCCTAGTACGATGCCTTTAACATCATTGAACACACCCAAACGCTTTAGGTGCAATAGCATGCGGTCTATATGGCTGAGCTCTTCATTACAATCTTCGAGAAATAAGATGCCGCCATTCCAGAAATTATTCGGAAGTGTCTGCGGTAAGTACTGGAATAGGCTGAGATTTCCACCGATTAGCGGCCCAGTGGCAACGCCCTTATTCAAAAATTTAGCATCTTTCAGGTCGAGGCTGGCTGCACTTAAGTCACCTGTAAGAGCGGCGAGTGTTGTATCGAGATTTTGTGATGTATGAAGTTGTCGAAAAACCGGCGCGTGGTAACCGGCTAGGCCGCAATGTGCATAAAGCGCATTCAGCACAACGGTTACATCACTGAAACCGATCAATGGTTTTTCTGCGCTTTCACAGCGCTTGAAATCAATATGATCGATAAAATGCAGCGCACGATTGCCGCCGCCAGCTGCCCATATTGCCTTAACATCAGAATTGTTCAATAGGCTGTAAAACGCCTCAAGTTTGTCTTGTACCAAACCTGCGGATTGATTGTAGCGCAAATATGTTTGCGGGTGTATGAGGGCCCTAAAGCCACGTTTTTCTAGTGCAGCAGCGGATGCTTCTATATCGCTTTTTTCAACGTAGCTTGATGGGGCGAATACGCCAATACAGTCGCCCTTTTTCAAGGGGGCGGGGATTTGAGCGGCCTTAGCCATCGGCGTTGATGGTCTTTATAATCTCGCGGAGTTTTTCTTCGGCCCTGAGGTTTTCAACCTGACAGGTTCCTGCCGCATTATGTCCGCCGCCGCCATATTTCAGGCATAAATCGCCAACGTTAGTGTTGCTTGTGCGGTTTAGAATAGATTTTCCAATAGCAAAGACGGTGTTTTGTTTATTCTTCCCCCACAGAACGTGAAGCGAGATGTTCGCTTGCGGGAAAAGGGCGTATACAATAAAGCGGTTTGCTGACCATATTGTTTCTTCTTTACGGTAATCCAGCACGACCAATTTTTCATATACGGTAGAGCAACGCTCTATTTGTTCGCGTGCTTTTAATTGGTGATCAAAATAAAGATCTACACGTTCAGCCACGTCAGGAAGTTTTAATATATCATCGATGTCATTATGGTTACGACAATAATCAATGAGCTTCATCATGAGCTGATAGTTTGAAATATTAAATTCCTTGAAGCGTCCTAATCCTGTGCGCGAATCCATGATAAAGCTTAGAAGCTCCCAACCGTCGGGGGAGAGGATATCTTCTTTGGTAAAGCGCGCTGCATCGGCTTTATCCACGCCTTCCATCATTGCATTTGATACATTTGGGAAAGTCTGTGCGCCGCCAAAATATTCGTAAACGACGCGCGCCGCAGATGGTGCTTTCGGATCTATTATATGATTATCAATATTGCTATCTACGCGCTTAGTCTCACTGGCGTGGTGGTCAAAGGCCATATATACGCCTTCGGCATAGGGAAGGTTAGTGGTGATGTCCGTATCGCGCACATCTATAAGACCATCTTGCATATCTTTGGGGTGCGCAAATGTAACCTCATCCACGACCCCTAATTCTTTTAGGAGTACACCACACACAAGCCCATCCATATCACTGCGTGTAATAAGTCTGTATTTCTTATTCGGATCAGGCATAAATTTATTTGATTTTTCTGATAAGGCTGTGGACATAGGAGAGCTCCTTTTGCGAGTGGGTGCGCGATTGTCTATACTTTTGAATATATAATACAATATTTTTAGGTGTCTTTGGATAAAGAATTCTTAAAATATTTAGAGATTTAAAAAGAAAAAGCGCCAACAACACGCGGCGCTTTAAAAAAAACTGTTTTAAGGCAGGCTTACTTAGATACCACTTCGGATTTAGCCTCTTTTTCTTCTTTTTTCTTGGCAGGTTTCTTACCTTTTACAATTTTAGGCTCTTTATGGTCTGTTACTGTCTCTTCCTCAATAATAATTTCTGAGGCATCCAGATCGGGAAGTTCGAACATCGTATCAAGGAGCATGTTCTCAAGAATTGAACGAAGTCCACGTGCACCGGTTTTACGCTCGATCGCGCGCTTGGCAATGGCTTTCAATGCATCATCGGTAAAGGTCAAATCAACACCTTCAATATCGAATAGTTTTTGATATTGCTTAGTCAATGCGTTCTTCGGCTCTGTCAGGATAGAGATCAACGCATCTTCATCCAGGTCTTCCAATGTTGCGATAACCGGCAAGCGGCCAACGAATTCAGGAATAAGGCCGTAGCGAAGCAAATCTTCTGGCTCAAGCTCTTTGAAAAGCTCTCCTATACCGCGATCATCAAGATTCTTGACATCCGCGCCAAAGCCGATTGTTGTGCCGCGTCCACGCGCGGCAATAACTTTATCAAGACCTGCAAACGCACCGCCACAGATAAATAGGATGTTAGCTGTATCAACTTGCAAGAACTCTTGTTGAGGATGTTTTCGACCGCCCTGTGGAGGAACAGAAGCAACTGTTCCTTCCATCAATTTCAAAAGAGCTTGCTGCACACCTTCACCCGATACATCGCGTGTGATGGATGGGTTATCGGATTTACGTGAAACCTTGTCGATCTCATCGATATACACAATACCTTTTTGAGCGCGCTCAACGTTGTAATCTGAAGATTGCAGAAGTTTAAGCACAATGTTTTCCACATCTTCACCCACATAACCGGCTTCGGTCAGGGTAGTGGCATCGGCCATGGTGAAAGGCACATCAAGAATGCGCGCCAATGTTTGGGCAAGCAATGTCTTACCACACCCAGTTGGGCCGCAAAGAAGAATGTTAGATTTCGCAAGCTCGATTTCCGCGCCTGACCCGGTTGCACCGTGTTCAAGGCGTTTATAGTGGTTATGAACTGCAACTGAGAGGACGCGTTTGGCACGCGATTGGCCTATAACATAATCATCAAGAATTTGCTTTATTTCGGCAGGTGTAGGAACGCTCTCTCCATCACGTACAAGTTGTGTCTTATCTTCTTCACGGATAATATCCATGCAGAGTTCAACACACTCGTTACATACAAAAACATTCGGGCCTGCGATAAGCTTTCTGACCTCGTGCTGGCTTTTGCCGCAGAAGGAACAGTAGAGAGTGTTTTTGCTATCGCTTTTATCTGATTTACTCATGGAAGAGATGATCCACTTTGGTGAGGGTTATTATTATTTCTGATTCCAATCTAACGAAGGCATTCACCCTTAGGCAAGCCCTATATTTAAATTTCCTGCTTTTTCTTTAGCTTATAATTCTATATAGAACGGTGTATGATAAAAGAAACACTTCAAGATTTGATCGAAAATTTCGCGCTTTTCGAAGATTGGGAAGAGCGATATCGCTATTTAATTGACCTTGGGCGTACGTTGCCGCCTATGGATGAAGCCCTGAAAACCGATGAAACATTGGTTCGTGGGTGTACCAGCCGCGTGTGGATTAAAGAGGAATTAAACGACGGCGTTTTAAAGTTTAAAGCCGACAGCGATGCCCACATCGTACGCGGGCTAATAGCAATTCTCGATCGTGCCTATCAAGGAATCGCGCTGGAAAAAATTTCGACGGTGGATATTGAAGGGGCATTCGCGCAGATCGGCCTTGATCAGAACCTGTCGCCCAACCGCCGCAGCGGCTTTTACGCAATGGTTGAGCGGATTAAAGGATGTGCTAAATAGGCGCCTATTCTTTGGCGCTGTTTTCCATCTCCGACTTTGCACCGACGGTGCGCAGGATGTTGCTGAACATCTCGTCCGCCTCGGGCAGGGCTTCACCGATCAATTCGGCTTCGATTGTCATCGCGGATTTTTGCCCGATCCACATCTGCGAGATATAGATCATATCACTTTTGCCAAGCTTGCCTTCACCGACCAGTCCAGCTTGCTTATAGCCATTACCCTGACGAAAGGCGACGTTATGTGTTGTCACAACCGAATCTTTAGTCATGGCAACAAGAGTGGCTTTCATCACATCCTCGCCATATTGCTCATAAACGGCCTTATCAATTTTGTTGCAGGTCATGCGAACATTAACGCTGGCCGACATATCGAAAACCTTGGTGAAGCTAGCCTTGTCAAAACAACGTTTATTGGCTGTATCTTCGCATTCCTCTCCGACCATCGGCTCACTAGGGAAGGTCGCAGTAAACTCACAATCTTCCGGCGCGTAAGTGTAGGGTTTTATCTCTGTGATTTCTATCTCTTCCTGTGCATTCGCAGTCATTGCGAGGAGGCAAAGAGCCGACGCGGCAATCCATATGGGGTGCTTCGCATATGCTCGCAATGACGTTTTGAGCGTAATCATTTCGCTGGCTCCCATGTGTTCGGATCGGCTTCGCCCTGATCACCCGTGGCAAGGTCTTTCACCTTATGCCCGTCCGCACTAACATACCAGATATACGGGATTTTCTTGTTATCCGCATATTTAAAGTGCTTTTCCCATTTTTTGACCGTGTAATAAACCTCGACATTAATGCCGCGTGCGCGAAGTGTTTGCGCGGTTTTGGCCACGTCACCGCTTAGGGCTTTATCTTCGGTGTACATCAGGACATGCGCCGGAGACTTTGCGCCTTCGGGTAATTTTCCATGTTGACGCATAACATCAAACAGGCGCGTAAAGCCGATGGATATACCAACGCCCGGAAGGTGCTTATTAATATAACTCCCCGCCAAATCATCATACCGCCCACCACTGCAAACAGAACCTGTGAACTCCGGCACATCCAAAAGCTGCGTTTCATAGACTGTGCCCGTGTAGTAATCCAAACCACGTACGATGCTAAGGTCAGCCACCACTGCACCCTCTGGAAGGTGAGCGAGTTGCTGTAAAACCTTTCCTAACTCTTCAACTCCGTCTTGAAGGAGGCTGTTTGTTTCTAATCCAACGTACTCTGATATCTTAGAATAGAAATCTTTTGCGGAAAGTTTGCATTCTGCAAATCGAATAATTTGCTCCGCTTCAATGTCATTCATATCTATTTCATCAATTAGAATTTTGCGAACTTCGCCTTTGCCAATCTTCTCAAATTTATCAATGGCTCTTAAAACGTCTTGGTGCAGGTCATAATCTAAGTCACATTCATCCAAATACCCCAACAAGATCTTCCGATTACTCACCCGCAACTGCACGCGCCCGATATCAAGGCTTGCCAGCGCTTCATAGCAAATCGCCGCCACTTCCGCATCAAAGGCTAGCGGCAGGTTGTCGACATTGATCACATCGATATCGCATTGATAAAACTCGCGCATACGCCCAACTTGAGGTCTCTCGCCGCGCCAAACCTTTTGCATCTGGTATCGTTTAAACGGGAAGGTCAAATTATTGAAGTTCTGCGCCACATAGCGCGCAAACGGCACTGTTTGGTCAAAGTGCAACGCGAGGCGTGCCTCTTTCTTATCGCCCCCGTTATTATCCATTTCGGCCTGCAAACGCTCCAGCACGTAAATTTCTTTATCCACGTCTTCGCCCTTGGCGGCAATAACCTCCAGCTCTTCCACCGAAGCCGTCTCAATATTGCAATAGCCATAGCTTTCGAACTTGGCTCTGATCTTATCCAGCCAATTTTGCTCAACGGCGCGCACTTCGGGAAGCCATTCGGGAAACCCCGAAATAGGGCGGGGCTTATAAATCTGTTTTTTTGCTTTCTCACTCATGCCTTAAGTGATTAAGCCATACCTCCGATTTTGACAAGAGCGTAAAGCATATAATGCACTTTGACGCTTCCCTCAGTGCGTTATTATCTAAAAGAAAAATAATATATAAACAGGGAAATATAAAATGGGGAAAAGCTCCGCCTAAAAGGATTTTTCATCCTTTTAATGATAATGGAATCACAGCGCACCGCATCGGAGGCATCCCGCTTGCCTGCTTTTTTGATTTAAAAGCTGGGAAAACATATTTATTAAGTGGCGGATTGCTTGGAAACGATTAAGGATAAGCACCCACCATATACACGCCCGGGGTACCCGGGGTAGAAGTGTGAAAAACCTAAGAGGCCACCACAAATGCGCGGCTCCGATGGATAAGATTATTGATCGATGCCTGTTTGCATTTCTGCCGGAAGTGTTACGGCGATCTTCGTAATCTGATGGCGTTGACGATTTAGGATATCAAAACGGAAACCATGGAACGTAAAACTTTGCCCAGCTTGCGGAATCATTTGCGCTTCATAGAGTATCAAGCCCGCCAGTGTTGAATAATCTTCATCCGGCAAGCCCCACTCGAATTCACGGTTCAAGTCACGGATGGTAACCGTTCCGTCAATCACATAGCGACCATTTTTCTGTACCAACACTCCCGGCACTGCGCGGTCATGCTCGTCATCGATCTCGCCGACGATTTCTTCCAGAATATCTTCCAGCGTTACAATACCCATGAACGATCCATACTCATCAACCACAATGGCAAAATGCTCCTGCTTCTCGCGAAACTCTTGCAGCTGGTCGAAGAGGTTGGTTGTCTCTGGCACAAAGCGAGGCTCGAGCATGATGTGGTGCATGTCCACCTTATCGACATCGCCTTTACATGCGCTAAGCTCGCGCAATAGCAACTTGGCATGGATGACCCCAATGATATTGTCCATATCATCCTGCCATACTGGGATACGAGTGTGAGGGCTTTCCAGCACTATGTCGATAATATCTTGCATCTTCGCATCGGCATCTGCCATCGTCACAATTCTGCGGTGGGTCATAATGTCTTCCACAGGAACATCGGCAAGCTCCAGAATAGAGCGCAGCATCGCGCGCTGTTCTTGCGTTTCTTGCTCTGGCCCTTGGTGCATCTCAATCACTCCGCGCAGCAATTCCAGGTGTGATCCTGCTGAAACTTTGGAAATATCGATGCCAAACAGCCTCAAAGTCATGCGCGCGATCCATGTGACCATCTCGGTAATTGGGGCAAAAATGAGGATTATCACCCTGATAATTGGCGCAATACGCATAGACAGGCTTTCTGCATGATGCAGGGCATATGTCTTTGGTAATACTTCCGCGAAGATAAGTACCAGCATTGTCATGACCAGAGTTGCGTATACTACGCCTGCTTCACCGACCATCTTGATCAACACACTTGTGGCAAGGGCGGAGGCTAGAATGTTTACGAGGTTGTTACCTAAAAGCAGCGCGCCGATCATGCGGTCTTTCTGGTCGCGAATGCGATTGACCATCGCTGCCCGATTGTTGCCTTCCTTCTCGCGGTTAATCATTCGTACGCGGGATGCGCCCGTAAGTGCAGTTTCGGAGCTAGAAAAGAATGCTGAAAACAGCAGGAGGACAAATATAATTACGACAGGGATGAGAATTTCGATGACCATAATCCTCTGCCTCCCTTCCGTTCGCCGCCAAGTGAATCTATGAGGACATCGCGTACGAGTGTTTCCGGTACATCGCCGCTTGTAAAGGCATCGCCGATACCGTTGACGAGTATAAATACCATATTCCCGCTTACAACCTTTTTGTCGCGGCGCATAATGTCAATCAGCCTATCCACATTGGTTGAGAGCTTCTCGACCTCATAGGCATGTGTAGGTAAACCGATATGCATGAAGTGACGCTCGACAAGCTCTAAATCTTTTCGTGGACATAGTCCCAAACGCACAGATAAATCAAAGGCCATTACAGTGCCAATGGCCACGGCCTCACCGTGCAGTAATGTGCCGTTATATCCCGCTTCCGCTTCAAGTGCATGGCCAAATGTGTGGCCGAGATTGAGAAGAGCACGGCGTCCGCGCTCCTGTTCGTCTTTTTCCACTATCTTGGCCTTGGCGCGGCAACTGGTCTCTATGGCATATGCCACGGCAGTTTCGTCCAACGCAATAACCTTATCCGCATTATCCTCGAGCCATTCGAAAAAGCCACGATTTTGAATGAGTCCGTATTTGAAAACCTCCGCATATCCTGCCAGCAACTCGCGCTGGGGAAGGGTTTTAAGTGTCTCAATGTCTGCTACAACGGCGCCTGGTTGATAAAACGCGCCAATCAGGTTTTTGCCCTGTTTCGTATTAATGCCGGTCTTCCCGCCGACCGAGCTGTCAACCTGTGAGAGCAGGGTGGTTGGCACCTGAATGTATGGTACGCCGCGCATAGCGATCGAAGCGCAAAAGCCAGTTAAATCACCGATTACCCCTCCACCCACGGCTATAACCATTGAATTGCGGTTCAGGCCGTTTTGCAGGAAAAAGTTGGAAACTTTTTGAACTTCTTCGAAAGATTTCGTTTTTTCACCGGCAGGGAGTGTTATAAGTTTTACGTTGCCTTCCGTATGCTTTGTGAGGTTGTCTACGACCAATTGTGCGTATGATTCTACATTTTTATCGGTAACAACGAAAATGTTGCGCTTGCCCAATTCATTAGGCACAAAATCATGTATGCGATTTAACAACCCTGCACCGACATAAATGTCATAGGAGCGCTTATCCAGATTAATTGTAAGAATTCTCGTTTCCATTACCCATATCCATAGGGCTAAACCCCGTTAAAAACAAGGGGGTTATTGCGCGAAAGTATCAAGAATGAGCTGAATGTTTTGTGAGGTGTGCGTTCCGTCATTCGGGACCCGTAAATGAGCTTGCTCATAAAGCGGCTTGCGCTCTTCATATATTTTTTCAAGGGTGGCTCTGGGGTGGTCGGTATTCAGTAAGGGGCGGTTTTTGCAGGTCTTTACTCTCTCCCAGACTGTGTCCAGCGGTGCATCGATCCAAACGAGGTGACTTTGCTCTTTAAGGAGCCCGCGGGTGTCGGCATCTACTATCGCGCCCCCACCCAAAGAAATAATGCACGTATCATCCTTTAAAAGTGCAGCGATGACGGCGCGTTCAGATGCTCGAAACTTGCTTTCCCCATACTGCTCGAAGATTGCGGCAACGTTGCTATTAGCACGTTCTTCAATAACGCTATCGGTGTCAAAGAGCTTTAGGCCGCTCTTTTTTGCGAGTAAGCGCCCAATGTGGCTTTTGCCACAGCCCATGATTCCTGTGAGTGCTATGGATTTTCTGATTTTATATTTCATGTGAATAACACTAGATTCTCGGTGGTTTTTCGTAAAGGCTTACTTTATTAAACTCATAAACTTACTAACCTGAAAGGTATTTATGGGGGCAAAATTTGTTCAAGTTGTTGTAAATACCTTTGTATACACTTACAGCGAATGCAATGTTGACAGTGTGAAAGTCTTTGATATGATGTACTCGGTAGTTTATGAAAAAACTTGACAAAGATCTGATAAGGCGTTATTTAGTTTTCACATAACTAAGAGTAGTGGCCTCTATCTTTCTTGAGTATGTTACCAAAGTCTTTATTAGTAAGGACTAAAAAATAACAGACATGCTTGCAGGCTGAAATTCAACAGTGTGGAGCGTGGATTTAAAAACAAAACCGGGTAGAACTAATCCGGGTGAGCTAAATAAAGGAGAATATAGTATGGCAAGACCAGGTCGTCCGGCAATGCCCAAACCAGATCTGCACCCGATGGTGGATTCATTTTTGGACATGCTTACAACAGAACGCGGTGCGGCGCTTAATACACGTCAGGCCTATTGGCGTGACTTGGCAGATGTCAGTCTATACCTTCGTAACCAGCGTAAAACAGACATTGATATGGCGAGCACTGATGATCTTCAGGCTTACTTGAAAGATTTGAGTGAGAAAACTCACGTAAAGGGTCAGAACAAGGGCAAGATTGCTGTTCGCACAGTTGCGCGCCGCCTCTCTGCGCTCCGTCAGTTCTATCGCTTTGCAGTTTCAGAAAATGTTCGTCAAGATGATCCGACATCTACAATCGAAAGCCCTAAGCAGGGTCGTACTTTGCCAAAAACATTGAGCGAATCTGAGGTTGATCAGTTGATTAAGACAGCGGCAGTGGCCGGAACACCAGAAAGTGTTCGTTTGGTTTGTTTGCTTGAAATGCTTTATGCAACAGGTCTTCGCGTTTCTGAGTTGGTCGGTCTTCCAATGTCCGCTTTGGGCGATGACAACCAGTTCATTATCGTGGCCGGTAAAGCAGGGCGCGAGCGTATGGTTCCTCTTTCAGAAGCTGCACAAACTGCAATTAAAGACTATCTAAATGTACGCAAACGCTTTGTCGGTATTGAAGAATCCGCTAATCAAGAGCAGTGGGTATTCCCGTCTCGTACATCTGACAGTGGTCACCTTACACGCCAGCGTTTTGCGCAGCTCCTTAAGGATTTGGCACGTGATGCCGAGGTTGATGAAAGTCGCGTTAGCCCGCACATTCTTCGTCACGCATTTGCAACGCACCTTCTTTCACGTGGTGCAGACCTTCGCAGTGTGCAGAAAATGTTGGGTCACGCAGATATTGCAACAACTCAGATTTACACACACATTATCGGTGAAAATCTTGATAAAACAGTTGAGGAAAAGCACCCGCTGGCCAAGAAAACTAGCTCTAAATAAGATTTTATACTCAATTTTAATGCAGGCGGGCTTCTATTCCGATTGAATAGACCTGCCTCATTTGCTATACAGCCCTACCATCAATGAAAAAAATATAAGAAGCCGCTATGCTGGATTTTGAAAAACCCATTATTGAATTGGAAAAAAAGATCGCTGAACTGCGTCACGTTAGCAGTGATAGTGAGGTTAATATAGTTGACGAGATCGCGAAAATGCAATCCAAAGCTGATAAGCTCAAGCAACAAATCTATGGCAAACTTACGCCCGTTCAAAAGGTTCAGGTTGCTCGCCATGCTGAGCGCCCAAGCTTTGACGACTACATTAAGGGGTTCATAACCGATTTCACGCCATTAGCGGGTGATAGAAATTTTGCCGAGGATCACGCGCTTCCCGGTGGTCTAGGGCGATTTAATGGTCGTCCATGTGTAATCATAGGGCACGAAAAAGGTCATGATACACAAAGTCGTATCAAACATAATTTTGGTATGGCGCGCCCTGAGGGGTATAGAAAAGCGCAGCGCCTCATGGATATGGCTGCTCAATTTCAGCTGCCTGTTATTACGCTTGTTGATACAAAAGGTGCTTACCCCGGTCGAGGCGCGGAGGAGCGCGGGCAATCCGAGGCAATCGCGAAATCTATTGAAAAGTGCTTGCGTACAGATGTACCAATAATCTCTGTTATTGTGGGAGAAGGCGGTTCTGGCGGCGCAATTGCAATTGCTGTAGCTGATAAAATTTACATGCTCGAGCACTCTGTCTACTCTGTAATCTCGCCGGAAGGGTGCGCCTCTATATTGTGGCGCAGTGCATCCCATGCAGATGAAGCCGCAACGGCCTTAAAGCTTACGGCCCAGGATTTGCATGGCCTGAAGCTTATTGATGGCATCATCGAAGAGCCAATAGGTGGTGCGCATAGAAATATAGAAGAAACAATCGCGCGTGTCGGCGCCCAGATTAAAAAGGGCTTAAGCGAGATGACCCCATGGGATAGCGGGGACATCATCGCAAAACGTAGAGCGAAGTTTTTGGAGTTTGGTAGAAATATTTAAGCGCTCATTGCCTTATGAGAGATTGGCTTTTCCAACGTTTCAGGGTTTCTGCGGCGGCTAATCGGATTATTTATGCGAGCGCGATTCCTCATATGGTTTATGTTGCCATGTCCAGCCTTGGCGTGTCCGCTTTCTGTTGTTGCGGCGCGAAAATAAAGCATGATAAATACGCGAATTGCGGCAGTCAGTGACGTGTTCTCTTTTTTTCTTAAATAGATAAGCGTGCAGATTTCATGGATGCTGCACAGCTCTCTGTCTGCAATTTCATTGAGTGCAGACCACATTTCGGGCTCTAGCCTTACTGATGTGCGCCTACTATTAACGGTAATATTTTTGCTAACTAGAGTGCTTTTGATTTCATTTTTTTCGTAGAAAGTATTTGTGGAATTAAAATCTTTCATGGTATTTCCCTTTTACTGTGACGATTATCCCTGCAGACAGTTGTATAGTATCAACACAACCTGGGGATGTAAAGTGATAAAGGAAAGCTTTGTTTTTAATGTTATTCAGTGGTTGTTGTAATGCTCAGAGCGTGTATTTTACTATCCATTAACTCTTTTAGGCAGGAGTATATTAAGGTATGACACTCAATTTTGCTTTTGCCATAAAACGTCTTTGATGCAATTATGAGTTTAAAGTGACTTTCGCCAGTTCCGTTGTCACCCGCATGTCCTTTATGTTTACTGCTTTCGTTAATTATTTCTAACCTTGACGGAGAGAATTCCTGAACTATTTTTCTTCTAATTTCTTGCTCTACTGACATTTTAACTTCATCCAATCGTATGATTTGCTTATAATATATATATGGTCAAAATAAATTTGAAACCCAAATCGCCGCATTTTGCCGACGGTAGAGAAAAAGAGCAAGAGCCTCAGCTTTGCGAAATGCCGGGTTGTATGGGTGTGGGGGAGCATAAGGCGCCCAAACACCGCGGCCTGAATGAGTATTATATGTTTTGCGTGGACCACGTCCGTGAATACAATAAATCATGGAACTACTTTGACGGTCTTTCCGATGATGAGGTGCAAGAGCATATGTACAAGAGCATGTATGGTGATCGGCCAACGTGGAAATATGGCGTAAATGGAAATGCCGAGGATGAGCTCTATGACAAGATTTGGCGCTCTTATCATGGCGAGGATGCCCCGCCGCACCGCGGGGAAAGCGAAAAAGAGCGCCGCGATAAGTTTCATGCCACTCATAAAACGCCAGAACATGAAGCGCTGGCTGTTATGGGATTAGAGCCACCTGTGGATCTTAAGGCAATTAAAGTGCGCTATAAAGAACTCGCGAAAAAGCATCATCCTGACCTTAACAAGGGCTGTCAAAAATCCGAAGAGCAGCTTAAGAAAATAAATATGGCCTATACAGTATTAAGGCTTGCCTATGAAGCTTACGAAAAACTCCCTCAAAAAGGTTGATTTTTGACGCGCCAAGGCACAAAGTCACATCAGAAAATAAAATTCAGGCAACAGATTATGCAGCAAAAAGATAACCAGGATACCGAACGCGAAGATCATAGTATGTCTTTCGACATTACGACGATCAAAGCGAAGGAGGGAAAGTATTCGACTATCCCCGATACAAAGGTAAATGTCCGTGATGTTTTTGGACTTGATATTGATTGGGAGGTTCCGGCTTTCAGTGAAGGCGGCCAGAATGTGCCTAATCCTGATCCAACATACCAGTTCGATCATGACACAACGCTGGCAATCCTGGCAGGCTTCTCGCATAACCGCCGCGTGATGGTGCAGGGCTATCACGGTACAGGTAAATCCACGCATATCGAGCAAGTCGCCGCGCGCCTGAATTGGCCATGCGTTCGCATTAACCTTGATAGCCATGTTAGCCGAACTGACCTGATCGGTAAGGATACGATTGTTTTGCAAGAAGGTAAGCAGATTACCAAGTGGCAGGAAGGTTTGCTGCCGTGGTCGCTACAAAACCCCGTTACACTTGTGTTTGATGAGTATGACGCCGGTCGTCCCGACGTAATGTTCGTTATTCAGCGCGTGCTAGAGGCTGAAGGGCGCTTGACGCTTCTCGATCAAAACAAAGTGATCCGTCCGCACCCCGCCTTCCGTCTGTTCGCAACCGCCAACACAATTGGTCTTGGCGATACGACAGGTCTTTATCACGGCACGCAGGCGATTAACCAAGGGCAAATGGACAGATGGAATATTGTGACCACGCTGAATTATCTGCCGCATGATGATGAGGCCAACATTATGCTCGCTAAATTCCCTGAATTCGATGATGCAAATGGGCGTGATGAAATTGACAAAATGGTGCAAGTGGCGGATTTAACGCGTCAGGGCTTTATCAATGGTGATCTCTCAACGCTTATGTCCCCGCGAACTGTAATTGCATGGATCGAGAATTTTGATATTTTCAAGGATCGTGAATTGGCTTTCCGCCTTGCGTTCCTTAATAAATGTGACGAAGCTGAGCGCCCAATCATTGCTGAATACTATCAGCGTAGCTTTAATGTTGAGCTGCCGCAAAGCGCCATTCGCGCGCAAAGTGTGGTGGGATAAGTTTTAAGGTGATTACCCGATTTTCGAGCCTTTATTTTGTGCAAACTCTGCGACATGACCAAGACTTTTTTGAACTGTTTTGAGCGTCTCTTGCAAGGATTCGCTAATCGCCTGCGCTCCGCTTTCCTTGTTAAATCCACCACTTAAGAATTGTTGGCCCATATTAAATGTAAAAATGGCGGCAATAGCCATGAAGGCATATTTAAGTGCCTTAGCACCTAATCCTGTGACTGGATTGCTTTTGCTGCTGAATAAATTGGTTAATCCCATTACACGCCTTATTATTTATTTGATTGCACTAATTTTACCATAGTCCCTTCATAATTAGCAAACTTCTGCGCTTCCTCTCTCCGCGCACCTTTGCTACAGTCACTTCATGAGCGAAAATATCATTGATACTGAAAGCCTAAAACAGATCACATCTGCTGCCATGCGGACGCTAGCTGCGGATGTTGAAATGGATGCGATTTACTCGTCTGCGGAGGCGCCGGTAGGGCGTCTTTCTCCAACGGGTAGGCCACGTATACCCGCACCCAATATGAAGATGGATGAACGCGCTCTGCGACTATTTAGGGGCTGCGCAGATATTCAGGCGCTCTATGCCCGCCACCATGATGAAAAGATGCACCGCAGGCTCGCCCCTTCTGATTTTAGCGCGCGAGAGGTTTTTGATGCTCTTGAGCAAGCCCGCTGCGAGGCGATAGGCGCCCGTAAAATGCGCGGGGTTGCTGCGAATATGAATGCAGTGCTGGAAGAAAAATGTAAACGCGCGGGCTTTGAGAGTATGGCTGATGCAGGTCAAATCGGTATGCACGATGCTCTCCATGTCATGGCGCGTCTCGCGCTTACAGGTGAGCCAATTCCACCTTCGGCGCAAAATCTGGTGAAGCTGTACGAGCCAATTCTAAAGCAACATTTTGGCGAAATGGATTTGTCGTCCCTCGCCGATGTGTTGAATGATCAGCAGGCCTTTGCCGCCCGCTCGAAAACACTTCTTCAAGCGCTGGGCGTGATTGAAGCCGATCAAGCCGATAGCGATGACTTGGATAGCGATAGCGGCGCTGAGGATGAAAATAACGAAACCCCGCCCGAGGAAGAGGGTGAAAACCCGTCCGAAGAACAAGAAGAAGCCGACCAATCTGGCATGGATGAAAGCATCACGGAAGCAGAAGATGATTTCGACGAAATGGACGGCTCTTATGATGAAGGGCAGGATGATGATCTGGGCGGTGAAGGGCAAGCTGATCAAGCCGCAGGCCCTTCCAAGCAGCACCATGACGCAGCCGACAGTGGTCCACATGGTATGTATGAAGTCTATACCACCGCCTTTGATGAGGAGGTCGGTGCACAAGAATTGGCTGAAAGCTTCGAGCTTGAACGCCTGCGCAAAATGCTGGACGAACAGCTCTCTGCCCACGCAAATGTGATTACAAAACTCGCCAATCGCCTGCAGCGTAAACTCATGGCCCAGCAGCAACGCTCCTGGCGCTTTGATCTGGAGGAGGGTGTTATACACGCCCCGCGTCTGGCGCGTATCATCGCTAACCCGACTGTGCCCTTAACCTTCAAGCAAGAGCGGGAGCAGGAGTTTCGCGATACAGTGGTGACGCTCTTAATTGATAATTCAGGCTCTATGCGCGGACGTCCGATTGCTTTGGCAGCTATGAGCGCGGATATCATCGCCCGTACGCTTGAGCGTTGCGGTGTGAAGGTCGAGGTCCTCGGCTTCACCACCCGGGCATGGAAGGGCGGTAAATCCCGCGAGCTATGGCAGGAGCAAGGCAGGCCGCCAATGCCCGGTCGCCTCAACGACCTGCGCCATATCATCTATAAAGCCGCCGATGCGCCCATGCGCCGCACGCGAAAGAATATCGGCCTGATGCTTAAAGAAGGTATTTTAAAAGAAAATATCGACGGCGAAGCTTTGGTCTGGGCCTATAATCGCCTTGCCAAACGCCCTGAGGCACGCAAAATTTTAATGGTTATATCGGACGGCGCACCGGTCGATGATTCAACCCTGTCGGTTAACCCCACAAACTTGCTGGAAGCTGACCTGCGCAGTGTCATAAAATGGATTGAGGATAAGAGTAAGGTTGAATTAACCGCCATCGGGATTGGACATGATGTTACGCGTTATTACGAGCGCGCTTTAACTATATCCGATGCAGATGCGCTAGCTGGCGCTCTGGTAGGACAGTTAGCTGATTTGTTTGAGGATGCTTAGGTTTTCCTGCAATTCTTCCAACATAGTTATACCATTGAATTGTTGTAATTTTGTGGAGGGCTGGTGCTTATATAGATATAGATCCATTGCTAGATCGGGCATCTTGCAATTTTGGGCAAGGGGATAGGCTTCGCAAAAGGCGGGGTCATAGTTCTGTGTAAGCTGGAGGTTTGCGCAAGTTCCTATGTTTTGTAATCCATGATCCAACCTGTCCTTTTTTCTTTTTAGGTTAAATCATGGAGCGTTTAAAGGAAGCGCTTTTTTACAAGCCTCAACATTTGCTCTTAAATTTGTGGGGTTAATTGTGCCAACAATCGCGCAAGGCGCAGCAGGGTGGGACAGGGCGAACTTAAAAGCCTTATTTATGTCTGTATCATGACCGCTAGATAAAACTTTCTTCAGCAATACGCCCTTATTATGCTCCGCCGCGTAATCCAGCACAGGCTTCTCATCTGTATAATCTGCTGTATACATCGCCATGACAACATCCATGCGCTCCAGCGTCTTAATCCCGCCCTCGGCTGTTTTGGTCGACGCGCCAATCGCCCGCACCAGACCGCGCTTTTTAAAATCGAGAAGCTTTTCGATGATTTCGTCTGAGAGGTTTCTAACATCGTTACCGTCTGAGTGCAGGAGCAGCATATCGATATAATCGGTCTTGAGGCGCTTAAGACTTCGCTCTAAACTCATTTCGAAATGCTTAGGCGTAAAGTTGTATGAAGATTTACCGCCTTCGAACTCTTCCCCGGCTTTACCGACAATCACCCAATCATCCCGCTGACCTTTCAGCAAATGTCCCAGCCGCTCTTCACTTGTTCCATAGGCGGATGCGGTGTCGAGCATATTAATGCCCAAATCCTTTGCAAGCGCGAGTAAGTCTGCTGCCTCTGAATCACTGGGAAGCTCAAACCCTTTCGGATATTTTACGCCCTGATTACGACCAAATTTGACCGTGCCAAGGCCTAAGCGTGAAACGTTAATTCCAGTTTTTCCTAGGTCTATTTTGTCCATTCTTTAACTCCATCCCAAGGTGAAAGTGCATAATCAATGTCCGGCAAGAACGACCAATCGCTTGCCGCGCCGGATGCCTCGCGCGAAGGTCCGATGCTCATTTTTTCCATCAATCGCTCAGTCAAAAGCGGCGCAAAGGTCAGCTTAGTCGGCCAGCAATAATGTGTTTTTCCTACGCTATGGATTGTCGGCGTATCGGGCATCCAGCCATCAATATCCGACTTTCCCTCCACGCGGTCAATTGGTAGCACTGCCCATTCTACTGCGCTCAAATCCAGTTTAGGCAGATATTTTGCAAAGCCCTTTTTCGCAGCAGCATAAACCTCATTAGGATCAGAGTCTTTGTCGCGCTCGGCGACTCCCCCGCCCAAATACCACACCAACGACCCATCCGCCGCCTCATGCGTTGTGATCGTCGCCACAGGCTTATCCGAATTCCCCACCAAATGCGCATAAAGGGGGTAGGGGGCAGGCTTCATCATGCCCATAAGTAGCGGACGCTTTTGCGTTGCTAACCCGTCATCCTCACTGCGCGCGCTGGCCACTTCATGATTGCTCGCCGCCGCAGTAAATACAATTTCTTTCGCTTCAATTCCGTGACGTTCAAGAAAGCCAAACGGATCATCCGGCGTATCAATCTTGCGGATGCACTCCTTATACGGCTCTGCCAAAGCGCGGATCACAGACGGCGCATCCAAAACAGGTTCATCCATAAACACGACTGTGCCCTTAAAACCGCTATCCTTGATCTCCTCAGGCCAATCCGCTTGCTTTACTTCATGCACATTATTGCCCAAGGCCTGCTTGGTTACGAGCTTCACCAGCCCGCCCATAAGTCCGCCCAGAGAGCTTTTGGGGATCATCAGATATTGCGAATCCGCATTCACTCGCGCAGCCGATAAATCAACGTGGCCTTCGCCTTTAAGCGCGGAGCGCCAAAGATCAGGCATCGCGCTAATGCTCTCTGCCAGCTTATTAAGCTTCCCCGCAAACGCATATTTTAAGCCCGAATGAATAATCCCCTGCGACGCCACGCTCTGACCGCCGCCAATTCCCTTGGATTCGAGCAACAGCGCATTATACCCTGCACGCTTCATACGGTTGAAAAGCCATAGTCCCGCAATGCCGCTTCCAAAAATTACAATGTCTGCTTTATGTGTCATAGCTTTAGTTTTTAAGGAAAGGGGTGCGCGAGAGCAAGGAGGTTTTTTCTAGAAATGTCATAATGCACATTGCGCTTCCCACTGCATGTAATATCGAGCATCATCCTCGCTTTGTTTTTCGAAACCAATTCTCTCATAAAGCTTAAAAGCAGGATTAACACGCAACACAACGAGCTTAATGGGAAGTTGCGCCTCCAAAGCAATGTTTTTAACGGCATCAAGGGCTTCTGATCCAATGCCTTGGCCATGATAGATCGGTTCCAGATGGATTTGATCAAGAAAAATATGATCCTCTTGTTTTTCAAGGCGTATGAAACCGACTTTCACATGTCCTTTTCTGAAAATAAAAGAAGATTCATGAGATAGAGTATTCCTCTTGTAAAAGGCCTCTAGTTCTTGATGGTCATGCCATGTTTGCTCGGCATAAGGCTTCATAAGTTTCCTGAATAGATCATTAATATACGGGACTTCTTGAGGCTCGGCTGGTTTAGTCTGTACTTTTGCTAGGTTTAATTGCATGCAAGCCATCCCCGCACGGCCTCAATCTGCTCTGGTGCCATAAGAGACGGCACATGCCCGCAGCCCTTGAAAACCAGAAGATCATATTCCGGTCCGCGCTTTTTCATTTTCTTAAGGATTTTTTTGGTCAGCAGCATCGACTTCTTCCCTTGAATAACCAGCGTAGGGCAATCAATAGCATCCCAGCATTCCCACATATCCAACGTGCCCAGCGGCGCGGTTTCAAAGATCCGTGCAATCTCCGGATCATACGCATAGGTGATGCGTCCATCGTCTGTCTCGCGCGCATTATGCTTCGCCATATGCGTCCACTGCTCATCCGTGACCGGCCCCCATGTCAGGCCGCGCGTAGCCCGCATGCGTTTTTCCAGCTCATCAATACTCTCAAAATAATAGGGCTGCTTAATCACATTATAGATAAAATCAAGCGCCGCTTTCGGCACTTCCGGCCCTACATCATTCAGGATCAACCGTTTGATCGGCGTGTTCTCTTCCGCCGCAATGCACATCCCCAGCAAACCGCCCAGCGAGACACCGAGCCAGTCAACCTTTTTAAATCCAAAATGTGCGATCAAGCCTATAAGGTCGGCGATATATATATCGTAATTATAAAGCATAGGGTCGCTTAAGAAATCGCTGCGCCCCCGTCCGGGTAAATCCACCGCAATTACGCGATACCCCTGTTCCACCAAGGTTGGAGCAATATAGTCAAAATCATAACCGTTGCCTGTCAAACCATGCACGCAAATGAGCGGAATGCCGCTCTCATCGCCCCATTCTCTATAATAAATTCGGTGAGTTTCACCGCCGTTTTCCGAAGTAATAAAGGCTTCATTAAAGTTCATGATTAAATCTTAAATCCATTTAAAAGCCATGTCGAGCGCGTTTGACATTTGCAGATACATCTATTCATAGGCCCGCTACGTCACTTTTGGGAAACACGGGATTACTCTTAGCCCTGTTGAACCATAGCCCCGTGGCAGTGTTTGAACTTCTTGCCTGATCCGCAAGGGCACGCCGCATTGCGTTGCACCTTACCCCAAGTCGAAGGATCGGCCTTATTAAATGGACGATCGGAGCGTGTGGGAAGAGGGCGGACATTATTTGCTTCCTTCTCCTGCCTCATTGCCGGATCATTACGTGTTTCTTGAATTTCCTGCTCGCGTTCACGTTGCATTTCTTCCATACGGCGCGCGCCTTCATCCTCGCTGATATTGATTTCAACAAGACTTAATGTCTGCGTGATTGACTCCCGCATCGTATCGAGCATTAACTCAAAAGCAGCAAAGGCTTCGGCCTTGTATTCATTGAGAGGGTCTTTCTGGCCAAATGCACGCAGGTTAATGCCCTGACGCAAATGATCAAGGTTCAATAAATGCTCTTTCCAGTGCTGATCAAGTGTCTGAAGCACAACAGATTTCTCCACATTGCGCCAGATTTGCGGTGAGGCACTTGCAACCTTCGCTGCGATTTTCTTGTCAGATTCATCTGTTATACGCTCGATCAATTCTTGATCGGCGATGCCTTCTTCTTTTGCCCATTCAGTTATAGGCAGATCAAGGCCAAGTAAGCGCTGGGTCTCGGTGTGTAGGCTTGCCGTATCCCACTGCTCGGCATAGCTTCCCGCCGGAATTGTTGATGCCACCGTGTCTTCAACAACCTGATGACGCATGTCGCGTGCAAGCTCTTCAACATCCGCTGCGCCCATAATCTCTTTACGTTGATCGTAGACGATTGTGCGCTGGTCATTCATAACGTTATCGAATTTCAGCAGGTTCTTACGAACATCGAAATGCATGCTTTCGACCTTCGCCTGCGCCCGCTCTAGCATTTTTGAAATCAGCGGATGCTCTAATGCTTCGCCTTCCTGTAAGCCAATCTTGGCATTGGTTAGTAATGCCTCTAAACGGTCACCCGCAAATATGCGCATCAGGTCATCTTCAACCGAGAGGAAGAACATTGATGCACCCGGGTCACCCTGACGCCCTGATCGACCGCGCAGCTGGTTATCAATGCGGCGCGATTCGTGACGCTCTGTTCCGATAATGTAAAGCCCACCGGCGTCCATTACGGCCTTCTTATCTTGTGCATTCTTTTCTTTAAGCTTTGCAATGGCCTTCTCGTCCGGGCTTTCGCCTAATTCGTCGGCAATACTCATTTCGAGGTTACCACCAAGCTTAATGTCTGTACCGCGTCCTGCCATGTTCGTAGCAATAGTCACTGCGCCCGGACGACCCGCTTGTCCAACGATAAAGGCTTCACGCTCGTGATGACGGGCGTTCAAAACCTCATGCGGGATTTTTTCTTTCTTCAATCGCTTAGACAGTGTTTCAGATTTTTCAATCGAGACAGTACCAACCAGTACAGGCTGTTTACGCGCATGACATTCGGCAATCAAATCAACGATCGCATCTTCTTTTTCCGCGAGCGACTTATAAATTTTATCTTGATGATCAAGACGTGCAATTGGCACATGGGTTGGGATTGAAATAACACCGAGGCTATAAATCTCGGCAAATTCGGCAGCTTCAGTCAAACCCGTCCCTGTCATACCCGCCAATTTCGGATACATACGGAAATAGTTCTGAAATGTAATTGAGGCCAGCGTCTGGTTCTCGTTTTGAATTTTAACGCCTTCTTTGGCTTCAATCGCTTGGTGAAGACCTTCAGACAGGCGGCGCCCATCCATCATGCGGCCGGTAAATTCATCAATTAGAATAACCTTGTCATCCTTGACGATATAATCTTTTTCAGCTGTGAACAGCTTGTGTGCACGAAGAGCCTGATTAACATGGTGCACCAGCGCCACATTCTGTAGGTCATACATGTTGTCGCCGGCTTCCAGCAATCCATGCTCACCTAACAGCTGTTCTACATGCTCCATACCCTCATCACTTAAGGCGATGGATTTGTGTTTCTCATCCATCTCGAAATCTTCATTGATCAAGGAAGGGATGATTTTGTTTACGGTAATATACAGGTCAGCAGCCGATTCCGAGGGGCCTGAAATAATCAATGGCGTTCTCGCCTCATCGATTAGAATCGAATCGACCTCATCGACGATGGCAAAGTTAAAGTCGCGCTGAACCATTTGCTCGAGGCTAAAGCGCATATTGTCGCGCAAATAATCAAAGCCGAACTCGTTATTCGTTCCATAGGTGATATCACAGGCATAGGCTGCACGGCGCTCGTCCGGCGGTACACTGTTGACGACACACCCTACTGTTAAGCCTAGCCAACGGTAAAGCTCGCCCATCCATTCCGCATCACGCTCGGCCAAGTAGTCGTTAACAGTTACCACATGCACACCTTTGCCGCTCAAAGCGTTTAGGTATACTGGCATGGTCGAGGTCAGGGTTTTACCTTCACCTGTTTTCATTTCGGCAATCTTACCCTCATGAATAACCATGCCGCCGATCAGCTGTACGTCATAAGGACGCGTACCCATTACGCGGTCAGCCGCTTCTCGGACGACAGCGAATGCTTCGTACTTAATGTCCTCTAGGCTTTCTCCACCTTCGAGTCGTTCTCTGAAAATACGTGTTTGATCTTTGAGCTCGTCATCGCTCATTGCCTTATATTTGTCGGCAAGCGCATTAATAGGCGCAATTTGGCGCTCATAGCTCTTGAGTGCGCGATCGTTGGATGAACCAAAAATTTTTGTAATTAACCCCAGCAAAGGACTTCTCCATATGTCATATTTGTCTCTGATATAAGCCTCTAAAAGCCTAGCGTCAATGATTGTTCATATTTGTGGGCAAGGTTGTTCTTGAAAACTGCGCTATTGAAAAGGAATTTAGCATTCGCTACTGTCGGGATATTCATTCGAATCATTACAAAAGGACTTGTATAATATGTCTGATATTTTTACTAAAAATACTTCACAGCGTGGAAATGCGGCTATTGTAGCGCTTTTTGGCCTTGTGATCCTCGCTATTGGTGCGGGTGTTTACATCAATAAAGATTCTATTTTCAAAGATGATGCTTCTGAGGCTTTGGCTGAGGAAACAGCAGACGTTGCAGAAACCTCACCAGCCAAACCAGTAGAGAAAATTGCAGAATCAGATCCAGTCGCACAAGCTGAGCCCGCTTCCGGCGAGGCTAATAGTGAGATAGAAAAATCAGAAGCTGCTGAGTTCAAAATCGAGGAAGGCAACCCGACTGTTGCTAAGGTCGGCAGTGAAGAGATTAAGCGTTCCGATGTGCTAGCTTTTATTCAAAACTTACCACCGAATATGCAGAAACTTCCAGCAAACCAGCTTTTCCCGTTGGCGACTGTTCAGGTTGTAAATGCAAAAGTGATTGGTGAGAAGGCTGGAAAAGCCAAGCTTGATAATGACCCTGTTGTTAAAGAGCAATTGAGCGCTGTTAAAGACCAGATCGTTCGTAACGTATTTTTGCAAAAACAAGTTGCATCAAAGCTTTCTGAAGAGCGTTTGAAATCGGCATATGAAGATTACAAGAAAAGCTTCCCTGAAATTCAGGAAGTGAAAGCCCGCCACATTCTGGTTAAGGAAGAGTCCGAAGCTAAGGATATCCTGAAAAAGCTGAAAGATGGCGGCGACTTTGCCGCTCTTGCCAAGGAGCATTCTCTTGATGGGACAAAGGAAAATGGCGGTGAGCTTTCATATGTAGCGAAGCAGGAAGTTGTTCCTGAATTTGCTGATGCGGCTTTTGCCATGGAAAAAGGCGAAATGACCAAGAAGCCTGTGAAAACAGACTTTGGCTATCACATCATCGAAGTTCAGGACAAGCGCCAACGCCCTGTACCGACTTATGAAGAATCTAAGCCTTTCTTGGAATCACAACTTCGCAATGTTGTTTTGGAAGAAATGTTAGGCGAGTGGCGTAAAGCGGCTAATGTTGAAGTCTATGACATCAATGGCAAGCCTTTCGCCGGCAATGAAGCTGTTAAAACCAACTAAGTTGAATATATGATTTCTAAAAGGCCGCTGGGATCATAGGCGGCCTTTTTTTATTGGAGTTTGATGAATGAATAAATGTGAAAAAGCATTGGCCGCGCCACCACCATCCGAACCTGATTTGCCGATTGTACTTGTGGCCGCCGCAGCTCTCGTGAATAAGAAGGGGGAGGTCTTTATCGCTCAGCGTCCCGAAGGTAAATCAATGGCTGGTCTTTGGGAGTTTCCGGGCGGAAAGGTGGAAGAGGGCGAAACCCCCGAATTTGCCCTGATGCGAGAGCTCCGCGAGGAGCTAGGCATCGAGACGCGCCCATGTTGCTTTCATCCCATTGCCTTTGCCTCCCATGCTTACGAGAGTTTCCATCTCCTCATGCCGCTTTTCGTTTGCCGCGTTTGGCACGGTGAGCCGCATCTGGCCGAACATCAAAACAGCGCATGGGTGCGCCCGCAAGATATGATGGATTATCCCATGCCTGCAGCTGATATTCCTTTAGTGACAGCACTACGTGATTTGCTTTAAGCGGATAGTGATTTTTGAAAATCAATTTCAAAAATTGTAACGAGCAAGTGCGAGGCGCGTAGCGAAACACACAAAATGTGTTATATATGAAGCCATGCAAAGCGATATCTACGATCTAAAAGCTTTTTATACCTCGAAAGTCGGGCGCGTAGTCCGGCGTGTGATGCAGGAGCGCATCCGCCGCTTTTGGCCGGATATGAAAGGATATCGCTTATTAGGTGGGGGCTATGCAGTGCCGTACTTGCGCAGCTATAAAGCCGAATCCGAACGTACGCTTGTCATGATGACGCCAGATCAGGGGTGTACGCATTGGCCGCATGATGAAAAGAACTGCGTTTTTCTATCCAATAGCGCCCAACTGCCCATTGAGACAAACTCTGTCGACCGCGTAATTCTTATGCATGATCTGGAATATTCGTCCACACCGGCTAATGATCTGGATGAGATATGGCGCGTGCTTAAATCCAATGGACGCGCACTTATCATCGTGCCCAATCGCACAGGCTTTTGGTCGCACGCAGATTGGACGCCCTTTGGTCATGGCACGCCGTTTTCAATGACCCAAATTTGCCGCGCTCTACAAAAGCATCGTTTTGTAGTTGAGCGCAGCGAGGAGGCGCTATTCTTGCCTCCCATTAAGTTTACACCAATCCTTAAATCTGCCGGTATTTTCGAACGTTTAGGGCCAAAAATTGCGCCCTTTACTGCAGGCGTACATATGGTCGAAGTCGCCAAGCAGCTTTATGCGAAAATAGAACCTGAGCGCGGTTCACCCGTTGCGGCTAAAGCACCGAAGTTCTTCGCACCAAAGCCTGCCGCCGCCCGTAATGCGCGGCTGAAAGATTAAATCCCCTCCAGCGGATTTTCAGGATCAACCCCATCCATAAATGGTTTTTTGCGATCTACGTGGGTAAGCTGATAAGTAAGGCCGATCCAGTTGCCGACAATCCCGCGCGCTGTATCGCGCCAGCTATTATCAACAATCTCACGCACATCATTATCACTCAGGCTCCAGCCCTGACCATCGGCTAGCATTTTGGTCTGGGCCTGCAGACGCTCTTTTATCTCAGCAGTAAAATGATTTTCTGGAAAGGGCGGCGCCGCACCTTTTTGTCCGCCCTCGATCCATTCCATTAAATCGCGCTTATATTCCTTATACAGGCTGATCGTGTCATATTCCGGATGCCCCTGAAAACACACCGTGCGAAACCCGTCAGGGCTAACCGCCAGGTGCACGCCTGCCGTCTCGCAGCACGCCAGTACCTGCATATCAGCGTCCTTGAATTGATCCATCGAAATTGTATTCCACCGTGAATGCGGCACATCAAATACATTATTCACATTGCGCACCAGCGGATGCTTACGATCCAGCACGCGGTGGCGATAGACACCCCACAATTTCTTCTCAAGCTTCTCGCGCTTTTGCCCGAATTTAAATTCCATCATCGCATGGGTCGCCAAACACGAACACAGTGTAGAGGTTACATTCTCGTGCGCCCACTTCATCACTTCCTGAAGTGGTTCCCAGAAGCTCGCATTCGATAGCTCGGGATCTTGGATATTCGCTCCCGTAATGATCAGCCCATCTAAGCCGTGTTCTTTAATCTGCTCAAATGTCTCGTAATATCGATCAATATGCGCCTGTATGTCTTTTCCACGGCTAATTTCAGGCAAGGTAAAGGGGTGCACATAGAACTGCGCGATGCGGTTACTCTCGCCCACTAAACGAAAAAACTGGCGCTCGGTTGCCTCAAGTGCGGCATCTGGCATCATATTGAGCAGGCCAATATGCATCTCGCGGATTTCCTGAGACATCGCGCGCGCCGATGAAAGCACGATCCGCCCTTCATCACGAAGGCGTTGAAAACTGGGTAAGTCACTATGGGCGATTAAAGGCATTGATTCCGCTCGAATTTTGCTTAAAGTCTTTGCACGAGTGGGCAGCATAACAAGAAAAGAAGTAAATGTTTAAAAAAATCGCAATTATCGGCTTCGGTCATATTGGCTCATCTTTGGCCATTGGCATTCGTGAGAAAAACCTCTGCGATACTCTGATCGCAGGTGACGCTAGCAAAAGAGTTTGTGACAAGGTTGTCGAACTCAGCCTCGTGGACGAGGTATATTGTGATCTAACCAAGGCCGTGACAGGTGCGGATTTTGTGATTCTCTGTGTGCCTGTGGGGGCCATGAGCATAGTTGCAGAAAAAATCAGCCCCTTCCTTAAGCCCGGCTGCATCCTGAGCGATGTTGGCTCGGTGAAGAAATCAGTTGTCGATGCTGTACGTTCGTTCTTACCCGAAAGCGTTGAATTTGTACCTGCACACCCGCTGGCCGGTGCAGAAAATTCCGGCCCCGAAAGCGGTATCGCTGGATTGTTTGAAGAACGCTGGAGCCTCATAACCCCGATTGCAGAAACAGGTGTACGTGCCGTTGAAAAAGTTACTAAATTTTGGGAAGCGCTGGGCGCACGCATCGAAATTATGTCCCCCGATCATCATGATTTGGTGCTTGGCATCACATCACACTTGCCGCACCTTATCGCTTACACGATTGTAGACACCGCAAACTTGCTCGAAGATGATTTGAAGAGCGAGGTTATCAAATTCTCTGCCTCGGGTTTCCGTGGTTTTACGCGTATTGCTTCGTCCGACCCTACCATGTGGCGCGATATTTTTATAAATAATCGCGAAGCTGTACTTGAGGTCTTGCAGCGTTTTACCGAGGATTTGACCGCCATGCAAAAGGCAATCCGCCGTGGCGACGGAACCTACCTGTTTGATACCTTTACCAAGACCCGGGATATTCGCCGCCAGATTATGGAGCAGGCGGGGCTGGATTTTGAGGTCAAAACCTCCCGCGTCGATGAAGCATCGATTAAAGCGTCGATGGCCGAGGCCGGCGCGCCGC
>JAHQVU010000034.1 GCA_019634145.1 Micavibrio sp.
AAATCTGCGGCGTGGCCGAAAGCCGCATTAATGTTAAGGCGACCACCACTGAAAAACTCGGTTTCACAGGCCGCCGCGAAGGCATCGCAGCGCAAGCCGCAGTCTCCATAACCCTTCCCGCAGAAGGTGATATATGAGCGAAGATCAAAACCTAGAACCGCATCAAGAAGAGCGTCAAGAAGAACGTCAAGAACCGGCAATGAGCTTTAAGTCTCCTACCATCATCCTCGCCACATGGTTTGGATTTGGCGTGATGAAACCCGCACCCGGCACATGGGGCAGCATCGGCGCCCTACCCTTTGGCATCGTTATTTACATGGCTTTCGGCCTCATACCCTTCATTGTCTCCATTGCCCTCGTCACCGCCATTGGCTGGTGGGCAGCGCACGGCTTTGAAAAACGCACAGGAATTCATGACAGCAAACACGTGGTGATCGATGAGGTTGCAGGACAATGGATTGCCCTCATCCCCGTCTTTTTCATGCTGGATATAAACGCACCCTTTATCGCCTTGGCCTTCATCCTCTTTCGCATTTTTGATATATTAAAACCTTGGCCAGTCAGCTATTTCGACCAAAAAGTCAGCGGCGCCAGCGGCGTCATGGGCGATGATCTGGTCGCTGGTTTCTTCGCCGCCTCTATACTTTATGGGATCATTCGCATTGCAGGACTTGGTTAAAAAATTATCTGCTGAATTAAAGCGCCGCGGGCTTATGCTCGCTACTGCTGAATCCTGCACAGGCGGACTTGTAGCCTCTGCTATAACGCGCATGAAGGGATCATCCGCAGTCTTCGAGCGCGGCTTTGTGACATATTCCAACGAAGCCAAAATAGAGGAGCTTAGCGTTGACCCCAAAACCATCCAAACACATGGTGCAGTTAGCCTTGAAACCGCTGGCGAAATGGCCTTCGGCGCACTCAGCCACAGCCACGCCGACATCACTGTTTCAATTACGGGCATCGCTGGGCCAAGCGGTGGAAGCGAAGAAAAACCAACAGGTACAGTTTGCTTCGCCCTCGCCCATAATGATGACCTTGTTGAAGCGCAAATGACCCACTTTCAAGGCTCAAGAACCGAAATTCAGGATCAAGCCGTGGATTTTTCCTTAACCTTAATACTCAACTATTTAAGTGAACTTTCTGATGAATAACGAAAAAATTACATTTGTATCAGGCTGCGATTCCAAATACTTTCCGATCCTCATTGAATGGATTCATTCAGTGCGCAGCTTTAAGCAAAGCGCAGGAATAGATATCTGCATTCTTGATGTCGGCCTGACAGATACGCAAAAAGAGAAACTCAAGCCCCTTGTTGCGCACATCATCAATCCCGACTGGCCAACAAACATCCCAGCAAGCCGTATCAGAGGTCGCGAATATCTAAAAGCATGCGTTTGCCGCCCCTTCATCCCTAAAATTTTTCCGGGCTACGACACATATATCTGGATGGATGCCGATACTTGGCTGCAAGACTGGCGCGGCATTGAGCTTTATATTGAGGGCGCAAGACGTGGAAAACTTGCCATAGCCAGCCAATCTGACCGTTCCTACCTACGTCAATTCCGTATCAAGTGGCTTGCGGCAATGCCAATTAAGGTTCGCGGCTTTTACTACACCAATGCACTCAAGGCTTTCGGTTTTAAAACTGCAAAGAAGCTACTTCCTTTTCAAGTCCTGAATGCTGGCATCTTTGCCATGAGAGCTGATGCTCCGCATTGGGATCGCTGGCAAGAGCTGGTGAAAAACGCCCTCATCAAAGGCAAGGTTTTCACCGCCGAACAGCTCACCCTTGGCGTACTTACATATCTAGAAAATTACCCGGTCGAAATCTTGCCCGCTTACTGCAACTGGCTATGTGAGGTCAAACCACTTTGGGATGAAGCGCAGGCTAAATTCATCGAGCCAAATCTACCGAACGAGGTAATCTCTGTCGTCCATATTTCCGGTTGGGACGATATGCGCCTTGATCGCTCGATCAAGACTGACTTCAAGACGTTACAAGGTAATGAAATACAGATGAGCTATCGCTATTGCGACTTTGACGGCGAAGCTCCATAAAGCTCTATCGCTCTGGTTTCAAAGGCTTCAACCATTTTCTTTACAGCTTTATCGAAGAACATACCCATAAGATTTTGAAAAAAAGGGTTTTTAAACTCGAAATCAACAAAGAAATCTATCGTTGTTGACCCATCAGCCTCGCCGATAAACCGCCAATGGTTTGATAAATACTTCATAGGCCCTGAAAGATACTCAACATGAATATGATCTGGTTTTAACGCGGTAACTTTTGAGCCAAACTTTTCACGCACCATTTTATAACCAATTACTAGATCCCCATAAAAGACATTTCCCTCTCGCTTAGTAATACGACTTGCAATGCACCACGGCAAAAACTGTGGATACTTATCCACTTCCGCGACCAGATCGAAAAGCTGCTCCGGACTATAAGGTAAATTTCGTTTTTCGGCGTGAGTAGGCATTGAATTAGTTTGTTATCGTTGCCTTCCGCCCGCTCTTAGACTCTAAAGTTACGAGCCCAGCTTTCCATTTTTGTTCAAAGAACGTCTTAAAAAGAGTTTCAAATTCAGCGTCCGCCTTATCATCAACAACATCCAAACAATAGTTGTAAAGGCGCTCGACATTTAAATTTCCTCCACTAATCACAGATAAGTTTTTATTGTCCTCGATGTACTTTGCTACTTTCTTGAAATCTTTCTTATGTCTCGCAACGTCTAAGTTGTAAAACGTAACCCACATTTCGCATTTGCTCTCCCCAGCCCCTACATTATTTGGTTGTAAAAAAACAAACATACAAACTAGGATACAAATAAAACGTAACATCAAAATCTCTCCTTCTTCATTCTGCTGACATTTTTGCTAATTTTTCATCACGCGCGGCTTTCAGCTTGGCGAAATCATCGCCTGCGTGGTGAGATGAACGGGTCAGAGGCGTACAGCTTGCCAGCAAGAAACCTTTGCGCTTCGCCATTTTTGTAAGGTCTTCAAATTCCTCAGGCGTCCACCATTTCATGACAGGGGCATGTTTTGGGGTCGGTTGAAGATATTGACCGATAGTGATAAAATCAATACCAGCAGCCCGCATATCATCCATCACTTGCCCGACTTCTTCCTTGGTTTCACCCAGACCAACCATCAAGCCAGATTTAGTAAATTGTGATGGATCCATTTCTTTCACACGCTCGAGCAAACGAAGCGAGCGGAAATAACGCGCACCAGGACGAATTGTCGGATAAAGACGCGGAACAGTCTCAAGATTGTGGTTAAACACATCAGGCTTCGCCGCAATCACTGTGTCCCAATCTGTCATATTCCCGCGAAAATCACCGGGCAAAATCTCAATAGTGGTTTCGGGCGATTTCATACGAATGCCCATAATCGTCTTGGCAAAGTGGTCTGCACCACCATCGGCCAAATCATCACGGTCAACGGATGTCACAACGACGTGCTTCAAGCCCATCTGCATCGTCGCAACACCAACGCGCAATGGCTCGAGCTTATCAAGCTCTTCAGGCTTACCTGTTGCAACATTACAAAATGCGCAAGCGCGTGTACAAATCTCACCCATAATCATAAATGTCGCGTGCTTTTGCTGCCAACATTCACCAATATTCGGACAGCCAGCTTCCTCGCAAACCGTGGTCAGTTTGTGCTTTTTGACGATATCATAGGTTTCCTGATACTTCCCACCTTGCGGCGCAGGAACGCGGATCCAATCGGGTTTACGACCAGCAGGACGATCCGGATTTTTCTGCTTTTCCGGATGACGCTTGGCTTTATCTAAAAGATCTGGATTGTAAGTCATTGTATTTTAACACCAATTAGAATTCATCAGTTTGTTCGTCATTTATAATGACATAGGGGGAAACTCTGTCCCCACAACGCTTTTCATAAAGAAAAAAGCGAGGGCAGACAATACTCTAAATCCCCCACAAACGCAAATATATCAACACATCAAAAACCAGCTATTCGTTAAAAAAATTTCTTGGCCTTGGCGCGGTACCGGAATTTACCATGATCGCTGGCTCATCTAGGTGGCCGCTATCATTACTGATCGCCGCATCTTCAGTGCTATCCTTACCCTTAGCGCTCTTAACCAAAGCTTTAGCCTCCTCCGGCAATTCCGCGGCTTTGATAGACTTCATAGCCTCAGCTGAATCGGCCACAACTCTAGGGCGGCGAGCAATCGCAACCGGATAGCCTTTTCTTTCTTTAACAGCTGTACGAATAGCAGGCCAATTTAAACGATCAGAATGCGCGCCCGCCATTTCAATAAGATATTTCATCTCGGAATTAGTCATTTTCTCTTCGCTAGCAACACCCTTTTCCTCAAAATCTATAGCTTGCTCTAATGTAGGATGCGCCTCCATGTAAAGCTTATCATCAATCCAAGCAAGCTTAATTGGCTGGTTTACAATCTCTACAGGCGTTCCAACGGGCACCATTTCAAAAACTTCTGTAATGCTTTCAGGATACATTCGAATGCAGCCAGAGCTGGATCGACGCCCAATCCCGAAGGGCTTGTTCGTACCATGAATTGCATATAGAGGAATGCCAAGGTAAAGCGCGTGCGTACCCATAGGGTTATCAGGCCCCTGATAATAAACCTCTTTCAGCTTTGGATCTTCACGGCGCATACGCTCGGTCGGACGCCAAACTGGCCCATCAGCTTTACGCACAACCTTAGTCTTACCAATGGGGGTATTCAGGCCTTCACGACCAACACCGATAGGATAGCTTTTGGGCTCGTCTTCCTGCATGAACGAAAACAAGCGCATTTCGGCAACATTAATCACAATACCCTCATGCGGGGCATCGGGAAGAATATGGCGCGCAGGCAAAACAATATCTTCACCCTCACCCGGTAGCCATGGATCAACATAAGGATTAGCTGCTCGAAGCTCCGTAAATCCCAGGTTATAGTCACGCGCTAAATGCACGAAAGTGTCGATTTCGTTGGTCTCATACTCAATCATCTCCCCCACATAAGGAAGATCATATTTGGCAAAAGCCTTAGATGGCAGCATAACTGCAATTGGCAGAACGCTTAAAAGACATAAAATGCCACGCATATTTTTACACACCCATCTTGGATTCGAGATTGGATACAATCTTATCCATAAACTCTTCGGTTGTTAAATACTTCTGCTCTTTACCGACCAAAAGAGCAAGATCTTTCGTCATATCACCGGATTCAACGGTTTCAACACAGACGCGTTCCAGCGTGTCGGCGAATTTTACGAGCGCATCATTCCCATCGAATTGACCGCGATATTTTAGCCCTTGTGTCCACGCAAAGATCGAGGCAATAGGGTTGGTTGAGGTAGGTTTGCCCTGCTGATGCTGGCGATAATGCCGCGTCACTGTACCGTGTGCAGCCTCTGCCTCAACGCATTTGCCGTCCGGTGTAAGTAGAACGGAGGTCATAAGACCAAGCGAACCAAACCCTTGCGCCACGATGTCAGATTGCACATCACCGTCATAGTTTTTACACGCCCAGACCATGCCGCCAGTACTCTTGATCGCAAAGGCCACCATGTCATCAATGAGACGATGCTCATACCACAGCTCGCGCTTATCAAATTCCGCCTTGAACTCGGCATCAAATATGCGCTGGAATATGTCGATAAACTTTCCGTCATACTGCTTAAGAATTGTGTTCTTGGTGGACATATAAACCGGGTAATTGCGGCTTAAGCCATAGTTAAAGCAAGCGCGGGCAAAGCCCTCAATGCTCTCATCAAGGTTATACATCCCCATTGCAACACCGGCAGCAGGAAAATCAAAGATCTCCCACTCCTGTGCTTCACCGCCATCGGCGGGCTCATATTTCATGGTTAAACGGCCAGGGCCGGGGATTTTCATATCGGTTGCTTTATACTGGTCACCAAAGGCATGACGGCCTATGATGATCGGCTTTTCCCAGCCCGGAACGTACTTAGGCACATTATGAGTTGTAATCGGCTCACGAAAAACTGTCCCGTTCAAAATATTACGGATCGTCCCATTAGGGGAGCGCCACATTCTCTTGAGACCGAACTCCTCAACCCGCGCTTCATCAGGGGTAATGGTCGCGCATTTAACACCAACACCATGCTTCTTGATTGCTTCCGCCGCGTCGACCGTAATCTGATCATCGGTTTCATCACGGCTCTGGATCGATAAATCGAAATATTTCAAATCCACATCTACATAAGGCAAAATCAAGCGATCTCTAATCCACTGCCAGATAATGCGGGTCATTTCATCCCCGTCAATTTCTACGATTGGATGATCTACTTTAATTTTACTAATGCTCATTTTTTGAAAAAGCCTCTACTTTTGAAATATTTTATGGGATTTTACTCTGCATGATCAGCACGAAAAAACAAAGGATTTTTTACTCAGAAAGCGCCTTGATCTCTTTTTCCAGACGCTCAAACGCTCTTTCAAAAAGTCCGGTTTTAATGATACGGCCTTTACCCTGCATATAGACCTCATACATAGATGCACCAGGCCCTACACGTTTAATTTTAAACTGCAGATATGGGGGATGCCCTTCGATCCTATAATATGTATAGCGCGCCACACCGTCATCAAAATCACAATCCACAGAACGCGAAGCTAAAATCTTATCAGAAGCCGCACGAATGAATAACCCATCCAGTTTTCTGAATTGCCCGCCTGTAAAGCCCGAGACTTTTGATTCTGGTCTTAATGTTATAACTTTAGCCATTATATATATTATAGCACAAATCAGGATTAAAACGAGGTCCCTCCAAATTTTAAAATAAATCTCTGGAAACCTCTCAAATTTTGATTAAGATCAAGCCCCGACTCGGTTACAAAGGAAGTGTTATGAGCGAATTAATTACAGAAGTCGAAGAAGCAATACGCCGCGAGCGCGCCCAGAAGTTCTGGACAACGTATGGCTCATACTTGATCGGGGCTATACTTTTTATAATTCTAGCCACAGCTGCCTATGCAGGCTACGATTCATGGAGTGAGAAAAAGCGACTTGATCAAACCGAAATACTCTTAAGCGCCAGAGAGGCCGCTGATTATCCGGCGAATGTAATAGGCAGCGAGCTTAACCTAAATCCTAATCTTAAAACCATTCTGCAATTGGATGCCGCCGCCCAGTTGCTTAATCAAGATAATAGTGATGAAGCATTAGCGCTTTATAAGAAAGCTGCCGATAATGAAAGCGCACCGGAGGAATTAAGGCAACTTGCGGCTATGATGGTTGCTCGCTTGCAAAGCAAGCCTTCTGAGGGTGAAGCGCAGAATTTCCTGAGTAATCTGGAATCCATTGCCAGCGACAGCAAAAGCCCTTGGCGCTATCACGCGATGCTAGAGACAGCCGCATATCAGAAAAACGTCATTGGTGATTCAGAAAACGCAATTAAAATGCTTGAAGAAATTCAAACACTTCAACAGGCGCCCCCAACATTAAAAGAACGCGCCAAAGCGCTCGCCCATGTCTATAGCTTAGACACAACAAACGAAAACAAGTAAACAAAGGCTACGCCTATGACACGCAAAATCCTGCCGATACTCTTGCTCTCAACCGCCCTCCTCGGTGCTTGCGACACTTTCAGCAGTGACGATCCACCCTTAAAAGGTGAGCGCATTTCAGTTCTGGAAATGCAAAAATCACTTGCAGATAAAGCTCAAGATGGTGAAGCCGAAGCAGTCGCTATCCCGGAAAGCTGGAAAAATGATTATTGGCCGCAAGCGGGTGGATACCCCAACCACTCTATGCAGCATCTAAGCGGCTCGACCGGAAAACTTAAGCGCATCTGGAAGACCGATATCGGCGAGGGTTCAAATCGCCGCGCACCACTCACAGCCACACCCATCATCATTGAAAACACACTTTACGCCATTGACGCTGATAGCACCGTCAGCGCTTATAACACCGAAAACGGCAAACAAAAATGGGAAGTCAGCGCCCGCCCAAAAAGCGAGGACGAAGCCATGATTGCAGGTGGCCTATCATTCTCGGATAACATGATTTTGGTAACCGCAGGGTATAATGAAGTCCGCGCCATCTCCCCAGCTGACGGCTCGCTTATTTGGACACAAAAACTGCCCGCACCATCACGCGCAGCTCCTACAGCGCACAATGGACGCGCATTTGTAACAACCCTAGACAACCGCCTACTGGCACTTGATATAGCAGGTGGTTCAATCCTCTGGGATTACAGCGGCATTGCAGAAAGTGCCGGCATCATCGGCGGCGCCTCCCCAGCCGCCAATACAGACATTGTTGTACCCGTATTTTCATCGGGCGAGATTAGCGCGCTACGCTTGGAGAATGGCTCCGTCGCATGGTCGGACAGCCTGTCCTATGTGCGTGGTTTTGGCGGGCTAGCTGAAATTTCGGACATACGCGCAATGCCGGTCATAGATAACGGCATCGTTTACGCAATTAGCTTTAGCGGAAAGTTCGTCGCCATTAACGAGCGCACAGGCCAACGCCTGTGGCAACGCGAAATCGGGGGCATACAAACGCCATGGATTGCTGGTGACAATATCTTCGTACTAAGCACCGAAAACCAACTCATAGCCATGAGCCGCACAAATGGCGCCGTACAATGGGTCAGAGAACTCCCAAGAACCAGTGGCGATGACCTTGTCATTCTCAAAGGCCCTGTTCTTTTCGGTGGTCGATTGGTAGTGGTTGGCAGTGAAGGCCGCGTGATTGAAGTGAACCCATCGACAGGTGAAGTTATTCGCCAATGGGATGCCGGTAATACAATCATCAGCGCCCCGGTTGTTGCCGGCGGCACAATCTACTTCCTCCATAAGGACGGAACGCTCGAAGCATATAGGTAACTATTTTAACCAACGTCATTGCGAGCGCAGCGAAGCAATCCATTTATTGGATTGCCGCGTTGAGCAAAGCCCTCCTCGCAATAACAATGTTATTTTTTTGTAGTATTAATTTTTAGATATTGCCTAAATACGTCCATATGCTTGTTCTCAAAATATTCACAAAGCAATTTTTTTGAAATTTCATGATATTTTTCTACGTCATTATGATTGTGTGAATTTCTAGGCTGACCTGTATCATCATAGCACTTACCGTAACTTTTAGCGCCCTCCACAAATAAGTCTTTTCTTTCAGATATATACTCCTCAATATTACTCAGCCCATAAAGGCTTGCCAAATCCAAAGCCATGTGAAGCTTACGAATTACACCCATATAAACTGGCATACTGAAGCTAGCACTCGGTGCAAACTCGCGAATAGCATCACAGTAAAGATGATATATCTCTTCTATAAATTTTCGATCATGTTGCAAAGCTTGATAGGAAGCAATTTTAGAAGCATTATTTCCTATCTTGTATGCAATACACACACCAATAAATGTTACTATTGCAACAACCCATGAGGCGGCATCGCCTGTAAAATAATCTTTTATACTATATATCTCAAAAAAACCGAGGAGTTGTGTAACAATACTATCTTCATCAATATTCATCACAATACCTAAAAATGGATCGCCTTGCCATAGGCGCTGAGCACACTTTCATGCATCATTTCACTTAAGGTCGGATGTGGAAAGACGGTGTGCATGAACTCGGCCTCTGTCAGCTCGGCAGTTTTACCAATCACATAACCTTGGATCATCTCTGTCACTTCCGCGCCGATCATATGCGCGCCCAAAAGCTCGCCCGTCTTTTCATCAAAGATAGTTTTCACAAGACCTTCAGGCTCACCAAGAGCTATCGCCTTACCATTCCCCATAAACGGGAAGCGTCCAACTTTAATCTTATAGCCCTTTTCCTTGGCCGCCGCCTCGGTCAAACCAACACTGGCAACTTGCGGATGACAATAGGTACAGCCCGGAATATTTGTTTTATCCATCGGGTGTACGTCTTTACTACCGGCAATTTTCTCGATACAGATGATTCCTTCGTGCGAGGCCTTATGCGCAAGCCATGGCGCACCGGCAACATCACCAATCGCATAAACACCAGGTTCATCTGTTTTCAAATAACCATCTGTCACGATATGCCCACGATCCAGCTTCACCTTGGTCTTCTCCAGACCCAGATTTTCGGTATTAGCCACAATCCCAACAGCGGAAATTACGCGGTCAAAATTAATCTTCTCGACCTTTCCATCCTTACCTTCAATGTGGGCTGTCACTTCGGTTTTACCCTTATCAAGCTTAGATACCTTCGCGCCCTTGATAATCTTCATACCTTGCTTCACCAAAGCCTTTTCCAACAGACCCGAAATCTCAACATCCTCGACAGGTACAATACGATCCATCATCTCGACCACAGTGACATCCGCGCCCAAAGTTTTAAAGAAACTGGCAAATTCAATGCCGATAGCGCCAGAGCCGATAACGAGCAATTTCTTGGGCATGGTATCAGGGACAAGCGCCTCTTTATACGTCCAGACAAACTTACCATCCGGCTCAAAGCCAGGGATAACGCGCGCACGTGCACCCGTCGCAATCACAATATGCTTACCCTTTAAGGTCTCGATAACCTTACCGTCCTTTTCTACGCTAAGCTTACCGCCGCCTAAAAGCTTTCCAAAACCATCAAAAACAGTGACCTTATTCTTTTTCAATAAATGCCCAATACCACCTGAAAGCTGCTTCGCCACACCACGTGAGCGCTCAACGATTTTAGGCAAATCAAACTCAAGCCCCTTCACTTTCAGGCCATAGCTCTCTGCATGCTGTGCAAAATGATAAATCTCGGAAGAGCGCAAAAGCGCCTTAGTAGGAATACAGCCCCAATTCAAACAAATACCACCAAGGTGATTGGCCTCGACCAATGCAACCTTCATCCCTAACTGGCTCGCTCGGATCGCTGCAACATAACCACCCGGACCGCCACCGATCACCACTACATCAAAATCTTTTCCGCTCATTATTTTTCCTTCTCTTTATCATCTTCATAAATTGCGTCGTTAAATATAAACTTATCGTCGTCTAGATATTTCTTAATCTCAGATACAATATCCTGCTCACGGTCCTTTAAATCATTACGTAGGATGAAATAAGAACTCTGCAAACTTTGCTCACCACCTTCAATCGCTATCTTATAATATGGCGGCGAGCCGTGCACTTTAGTGCCCCTTTGCGGCTCTAAAACAAAAGCTTCAACCTTGCTCCACGGAATAAAGAAGACCGGTTGGTGATTATCACGTAATTTATCTCGCGTCGGACCTTCCAAAAGAACCAAAGGGCCTTTTATACCCTTTTCATCAATTAACAAGCCATCCATCGCGCCGCGCAAATAAAGGTTTCTCTCACTCCAACAGTTTCTAATTTGCTGTAAACCAAATGCAGGAATAAAGAACAAAACGAGCGGTAAAATTTGTTTTAAGCTCGGCTGATCACTTTCATAAACACCATCATGGGAAAATTTTGTAAACGCATAGATGATAAAAATAATCCCCCCAAGCGTAGTAACAATTCCACTAATAAGAAGTTTTAAATATTTTGATTGGGCATTGCGAACCTGGATGTACAAAAAGTCTTCATCAGACATCCTCCGCGTCCTCTTCGCCAAAAACATCGTTCAAAAATTGCTTAACATGCTCAATAGTATCAGCACGCAGTGGCTCTTGCGGGAATTTTGCAAACGCTTCATCCGGGCCAAACATAATCATTGGCTTATCATAAAGCAGCGCTATAGAGACTTCATTTTGCGTGCCATGCGAACCAGGCAGTATGATCAAAGCTTGAGAGCTCATCACATTGACCAAATTACGGCTATACGGCATAGCATCGCCTTGTGCTTTTGACGACAAGGGCGTAATAATCGGCACCTCTATATGAGGATTGGGAAACTCGGCTTGAGAGAGATTTTGCCCTTTATAATCCACAGCAGGTAAAATGCCAACGGCAACGCCAGGGCGATCTTTAACCATAGTAAATGAGCGCGCAACGGCCGTCATAACGCCGCCACCGGCACCGGTTAACAAGTTAAACCCACGACGTGCCAGCAAATCACCAACAGGGTCGGCGTAATCCTCCCACTCTTCATCGTGAGAGCCCATAACACCGACAATAGGAATCTTATTGATCATAGGTTAGCAATTATCCTTTTTAGCCTGCCCGGCTGGGAAAAAATCTCGTCTGCATCAAGCCCATCAACAGCGACCTTTCTTGGCCCTTCCTGATAGGTCATATTGCACGCTGATAATGATTATAACGCAATAAAAGAAATGGCGATAATCTTTTTCATACTGATTGTCCTTAAATTAGAGCAACATTGTAACTGGGTTTTCAATATAACGCTTAAAGTGCTGCAGGAACTCCGCACCAACAGCGCCATCAACAGAGCGGTGATCAGTGGACAGTGTGACCGTCATGATGTTGCAGATTTTGATCTCGCCATTCACGACCTTTGGCATTTGCTCCCCCGCACCCACGGCTAAAATACAGCTCTGTGGTGGGTTAACAATGGCTTGAAAGTTTTTCACACCAAACATACCAAGGTTGGAAATCGAGAATGACCCACCCTGAAATTCTTCGGGCTTAAGCTTACCATCACGCGCACGCTTGGCCAGCTCTTTCATTTCAGCTGAGATCTCTTTCAGACCTTTGCTTTCCGCTTTTTTCACAATCGGCGTAATCAATCCGTTAGGTGTAGCAACAGCAATAGAAATATCGGAATGCAAGAATTGATGAACAGCATCATCCGTCCAACTCACATTTGCAGCGGGGTATGATTTAAGCGCCATAGCAGAGGCTTTAATAATGAAATCATTAACCGAAAGCTTATACTCGCCATCTCCTGCCGCATTCATTTCCTTGCGCGCGGCAAGCAGAGCGTCGAGATTACATTCTACTGATAGATAGAAGTGCGGCACTTGCTGCTTAGACTCGGTCAAACGACGTGCAGTAACCTTTTTAATATTGTTATTCTTAATCTCTTTGTACGGCATGCCGAACATATTCAGCTTCACATCATCGCCATAGCTTTCCGCCACTGGCGCAGCAGAAGCTGAAGCGCCCGCTTTGCCCCCTGAAGACATAGATTCAACATCAGCCTTAACAATACGCCCTTTAGGACCAGAGCCTTTGATTGATTTAAGATCCAGACCCTTTTGTGCAGCAATACGCTTGGCCAATGGCGATGCAAACACACGATCAGCCTTAGCATCAGATGGAGATGACGCAGAAGATGTTGGCGCGGCGGCAGGCGCGGATGATGCAGCTTTCAGCTTGTCTTTTTCCGGCGCCGCATCAGCTGCGGGAGCACTAGGCGCCTCACCAATATCATTCGCAGTTTCACCATCTTCCAGCAAGACCGCTATCACCTCATTAACCTTAACCGCTTCCGTACCTTCGGCGATTAATATCTTGCCGACAACTCCTTCATCTACGGCTTCAACTTCCATCGTTGCCTTATCGGTTTCAATTTCAGCGATTACATCACCTGATCCAACGTTATCACCTTCTTTTACATGCCACTTGGCAAGGTTACCCTCAGTCATCGTCGGTGACAGGGCTGGCATTGTTACATTAATCGGCATCGTTCTTCCTTACTTATAACAAACTTTTTTAGCGGCTTCGACAATGTGCTCAGCCTGTGGTAGAGCCATAGCTTCCAAATTCGCAGCATATGGCAGAGGTACATCCTTAGAACATACACGCGCCAATGGCGCATCCAGATAATCAAAGGCATGTTCACCAATCAGCGCAGCAATTTCTGCTCCGATACCGGCAAACGGCCAGCCTTCTTCGGCCACCACTATGCGGTTCGTCTTTTTAATGCTCTCTAAAATCGTATGACGGTCTAACGGACGAATTGTGCGAAGGTTAATCACTTCAGCATCAATACCCTGCTCAGCCAATTCTTCGGCAGCTTTAAGTGCCTTACCGACCATGATCGAGAATGCAACAATCGTTACATCCGCTCCACTACGCTCAATCTTCGCGCGCCCGATAGGAATAACAAAATCTTCCGATGAGGGCACGTTATCGTACTTCTCCCCATAAAGCATCTCGTTTTCCAAGAAAACAACAGGGTTTGGATCACGGATTGCGGCTTTCATAAGGCCTTTTGCATCTGCGGCGCTCCATGGGGAAACAACCTTCAAGCCCGGCACATGTGCGTACCAGCTGGCGTAACACTGCGAGTGCTGTGCCCCGACACGAGATGCTGCACCATTTGGCCCACGGAACACAATCGGACAACCAAGCTGACCACCGGCCATATATAGCGTTTTTGCTGCAGAGTTGATAATATGGTCAATAGCCTGCATCCCGAAATTCCAAGTCATAAACTCGACAATCGGCTTAAGGCCGTTCATCGCAGAACCGACAGCAATCCCTGCAAAACCGTGCTCGGTAATTGGAGTGTCAATCACACGCTCCGCACCAAATTCCTCCAGCATCCCCTGTGAACATTTATAAGCGCCCTGATATTCGGCAACCTCCTCGCCCATCAAATATACGCGCTCATCTTTACGCATTTCCTCAGCCATCGCATCACGCAAAGCCTCACGCACAGTCGCTTCATACATATCGGTAAAGCTGGCCTCGTCAAATGGTGGTGGTTCGATTATAACACCTTGGTGGTAGAGGATATCGCGATCTTCTACATGCGCACCAGCGGGTTGTTCAGCTTCACCTGCCACCCCGAGCGAAGTCGAAGGATCTTTTGCTGTTTGAGATTCTTCCACTGCGCTGCTAGCAGCAGCTTCTGTCGGAATAACATCATTGGCTGTTTCACCGTCTTCTAGCAAAACCGCAATAACCTCATTGACCTTCACACCCTCAGTCCCTTCGGAAATTAGGATCTTGCCAAGGGTACCTTCATCGACAGCTTCGACTTCCATCGTGGCTTTATCAGTTTCGATCTCGGCAATCACATCACCCGCTTCAACAGCATCGCCCTCGGCCTTTAGCCACTTAGCGAGATTTCCCTCAGTCATTGTCGGCGACAACGCCGGCATTAAAATATTCGTTGGCATCTCTTATGCTTCCTCACTTACTAGAATATCGGTCCACAGCTCTTTCCGATCAGGCTCAGGGCTCTCCTGCGCAAACTCTGCCGCCTCTTTTACGATTTGCTTGATCTCTTTATCAATCTCTTTAAGCGCAGCTTCTTCAACACCTTTTTCCTGCAACATATCTTTTACTGCAGTGATAGGGTCGCGTTCTTCCTTAAATGATGCAACCTCTTCTTTCGTACGATATTTCGCCGGATCAGACATAGAGTGACCGCGATAACGATAGGTCAAAACCTCAAGAATATAAGGGCCATTACCGGAGCGGATATAATCCAGCGCCTGACGTGCGGCGACTTCAACCTCAAACACATCCATACCATCTATTTGCTCACCCGGAATGCCATAACCTTCACCGCGGCGATATAAAGTCCCCGCAGATGAGCGCTTTACAGATGTACCCATACCATATTGGTTGTTTTCAATAACAAAGAGAACCGGCAAATCCCATAACGCCGCCATATTGTAGCATTCAGCGACTTGACCTTGATTAGATGCACCATCGCCCATATAAGCCACAGCCACACCGCCATCTTTGGTGTATTTATGCGCAAAGCCCAGCCCTGCACCAATCGCAGTTCCGGCGCCCACAATACCGTGCCCACCAAAGAAACGCTTTTCCTTAGAGAACATATGCATAGAGCCGCCTTTACCGCGTGAATATCCACCCTCGCGCCCTGTCAGCTCGGCCATAATGCCCTTAGGGTCCATATCACACGCCAGCATGTGCGCATGGTCGCGGTAGCTGGTTACAACGGTATCTTTGGTGTTATCTTGCGCCGCCGTGATCCCTGTCACTACAGCTTCCTGCCCGATATAAAGGTGACAGAAACCTCCGATCAAACCCATACCATAGAGCTGCCCAGCCTTCTCTTCAAAGCGACGGATAAGCAACATATCACGATAATATTTCTTGAGCACCTCAATGCCGGGCTCAGGGTTGCTATTAGAGACCGATTTAGAATCGGCAGCTTTACCCTTTATATTTTTTGATGTTTTCTTCTTAGCAGAGGCCACAATTCTCTCCCTCATTTCACGTTTCAAGAAGCAGTTCTACACCATTTAAAATTAGCATTCCAGTCAAAAAACACATTTTGTGCACTGCAAAACGTTGAAATTTAAGGAAAAAATAAAACTAGGAACTTTTTTGTAATTTAATGTCTCAAAATTGCATATTCATCGGAATATTTGTACCCTAATGTAGCACGCACCCGCTCTTCCAGCAGGTCTTTATCAACGTGACCGGGGCGAAGCATGGCAACCTTTTGCTCAAGCCGCCCTTTTTTCTCATTCAAATTGTCGCTCTCAATAGACAATGTTTCAACCTGAGACGTTAAGGACATATAAGAGAATATACCACGACTCCCTTGAAGGGCATGAAACCCGAAATACAGGACTAGACACACCCCAAGGAAAGCCCCCAGATTGCCCCTCAAACATCCATGATTCCGATAAAGTTCGCTCATACCCTTAGTGAATCATATTCAGGCCCTGTGGACAAGTGAAAAAAAGCCTTAGATTCAATGGATTAATGAGAACACTTAAGGAACATTAGCAATAAGTGATTCAAATGATTCAAGTTTTCCAAAGGTAAAAAAATAGCGGAATTTCTCCCGCTATCATTTCAAATACTAAAAACCAGCATTACACCCCTTTTTTTCGCCTACACTAAAGGCGCACGAAAGAAGCCATCGCCTTCATATGCCGCTTGAGGACCGAGCATTTCTTCAATACGGATCAGCTGGTTATATTTCGCCGTACGGTCAGAGCGTGAAAGCGAGCCTGTCTTGATCTGCCCAGCATTTGTTGCAACAGCCAGATCAGCAATCGTTGCATCTTCAGTCTCACCCGAACGATGTGAAAGCACAACGCCAAAGCCTGCCTTTTTCGCCATCTCGATCGTCTTCAATGTTTCGGACAATGTCCCAATCTGATTAACCTTAACCAGCACAGCATTACCGGCTTTTTCAGAGATACCGCGGCTCAAACGCTCGGCATTTGTGACATAGAGATCATCCCCGACCAGCTGAACCTTACCGCCGATAGTTGATGTTAAATTCGTCCATCCGGCCCAATCATCTTCATCCATACCATCTTCAATGGAGACAATCGGATATTTCGCACAAAGATCTTCGTAGTAGCGAACCATCTCATCAGAACCGAGAACCTTGCCCTCACCTTTCAGGTTATACTTACCGTCCTTATAGAATTCAGACGATGCACTATCCAAAGCCAGTACGATATCTTCACCCGGTGTATAGCCAGCCTTTTCAATCGACTTCATGATAAAATCCAAAGCCTCTACGGATGAGTTAACCGCAGGGGCAAAACCGCCCTCATCACCAACATTCGTGTTAAGGCCCGCATCTGAAAGCTGCTTTTTCAGTGCATGAAAAATTTCCGCACCTGCGCGAAGACCTTCAGAAAAATCCGCCGCGCCAATAGGCATAATCATAAATTCCTGAATATCAACGGGGTTATCGGCATGCTCACCGCCATTTAAAATATTCATCATTGGTGTCGGCAACACATGAGCATACGTACCGCCAACATAACGCCATAATGGCATATCCAGCTCGGCCGCTTGTGCTTTCGCCACCGCCATAGAAACACCAAGAATGGCATTCGCACCAAGGCGCTCTTTGTTTTCAGTGCCATCAAGCTCGATCATAGTGTTATCAATATAAAGCTGCTCTTCAGCATCCAGCCCAAGCAAAGTTTCAAGAATTTCTGTGTTCACATTCTCGACAGCGCGTGTAATGCCCTTGCCAAGGTAAACATCCTTATCACCATCGCGAAGCTCAACTGCTTCATAAGCACCGGTCGATGCCCCAGATGGAACAGCCGCACGCCCTTCCGCGCCACTTTCCAACACAACATCAACTTCAACTGTTGGATTGCCGCGTGAATCTAAAATCTGCCTTGCATGGATATCGATAATTGCGCTCATAGTAATATTTGCCCTCTGTAATGCGTTGATTTGATGCCTTGTAGCATACCTTTAAAATAAAAATAAAGAGCCTAAAACCAAGTTTTAAGCCCTTTATGTGTTAACCTTTGGCAATTGCGTCCAGCTTTTTAAGCGTCGCCAAAATCGGCTCCAGCTCAGCCAACTTCACCATATTCGGCCCATCGGACGGTGCATTATCTGGATCTTGGTGCACTTCCATGAACACACCAGCAACGCCCACAGCCACCGCCGCCCGCGCAATAACCGGAACCATAGTACGATCACCACCAGATGAAGTGCCCTGCCCGCCCGGCTGCTGCACCGAATGCGTCGCATCAATCACGACCGGATAGCCCGTCTGCGCCATGATCGGCAAACCGCGCATATCAGAAACCAATGTGTTGTACCCGAAAGACGTACCGCGATCTGTCAGCAAGATATTGTCGTTGCCGCTCTCAGATATCTTCGCCGCCACATTTTTCATGTCCCAAGGAGCGAGGAACTGCCCCTTCTTCACATTAATCACCGCGCCAGTTTTGGCGGCAGCAACCAACAAATCTGTCTGGCGGCACAAAAACGCAGGGATCTGCAAAACATCACAAACCTCCGCCGCCTCGACACACTGCGCTTCCGTGTGAATATCAGTAATCACTGGAACATCGAACTCTTTCTTGATGTCCGCAAACACTGCCATAGTCTTATCCATGCCCATCCCGCGCTTACCATGCAAGGACGTACGGTTGGCTTTATCGAATGAGGATTTATAGATCAAAGCTATACCAAGCTTGTCAGCAATCTCCTTAATCCCTCCACACATATCAAATGCGTGCTCGCGGCTTTCCATCTGACACGGCCCCGCGATCAGGGCAAAAGGCTTGTTATTGGCAATTTCAATATTCTGGACTGTAATTGTTTTCATGGGCGGAGATTATCTGATTTAAGAACCAATGAAAAGAGAATTTACTTACATTTCATTTGATGGCGCGCAGTGAAGGGAGCTGCCAAGAAACAAAACATGATCCAAATTCACACGATCCATTTTAAATGCGACAATAAAGGACATAAAAGCCTGCATCAGACCATCAAGCCTTTTAAAATCCTCATTCCATAGTGCGATTCGAGGAAATAAATAGTTAAAGCCTTCGCACTTACCGAAAGGGGCAGAAAGGATCATACACAAGAATGTGAATATATACCGCATATAGAAGCACTTATATGATCTAAGAAAAATTCTAATACACGACAGGCTTTATACAAGGCGTCCCTGCTCGTCCGCTGCCTTGATGAAGCTGACAAATAACGGATGAGGATCAAATGGCTTAGATTTCAGCTCGGGATGGAATTGCACGCCAACAAACCAAGGGTGATCTGCACGCTCCACAATTTCTGGCAATTCACCATCAGGAGAAAGGCCGGAAAAAATACAGCCATTCTCTTCTAATGCCTGCTTATAATTAATATTCACCTCATAGCGATGGCGGTGACGCTCGGAAATCTCTTCCGATCCGTAAATTTTGGAAACCAAAGACCCGGGCGAAAGTTTCGCAGGATAAGCCCCAAGGCGCATGGTACCACCTAGGTCAGTATCACGCGCGCGCTTAATCTTACCAAGATCGCTTTCCCACTCCGTCATTAGACCGACAACATTCTCGCCGACCTCGCGCCCATCATTTTCAAACTCTGATGATGTTGCAGCTTCGATACCGCAAAGGTTACGACACGCCTCGATAATCGCCATTTGCATACCCAGACAAATCCCAAAATACGGAATTTTACGCTCACGCGCAAACTGCACGGCCTTAATCTTGCCTTCCGTTCCGCGCGCGCCAAATCCACCAGGCACGAGAATACCATGAATACCTTGCAGATGATCGACGACATTTTCGCTCTCGAAAAGCTCGGCCTCAATAAACTGCAATTTCACCTTAACGTTATTAGCAATCCCGCCATGAATAAGCGCCTCATTAAGCGATTTATAGCTATCGGCAAGGTTGGTATATTTGCCAACCACAGCAATGCGCACTGTGCCTTCCGGCTCTTTCACACGTGCAACGATGTCATCCCAAACCTTAAGGTCCAACTCAACATCATCATTAATATTGAAACAATCCATAACCTGCACATCAAGACCCTCGGCATGATACGCCAAAGGCACTTCATAGATGGTCGATACATCCAGCGCAGGAATAACTTTTTTCTCAGGAATATTACAGAACAAGCCAATCTTGCGACGTTCCTCGTCTTCGATCTCTCGATCAGCACGACAAAGCAAAATGTCAGGGCGTATGCCGTACCCCATCAACTCTTTAACAGAGTGCTGCGTCGGCTTGGTCTTTAGCTCACCCGCTGCCGGAATATATGGAAGCAACGTCACATGAATAAATAAAGCCCGCTCAGGTCCAACCTCATTCCCAAACTGACGGATCGCCTCTAAAAAAGGCAAGCTCTCGATATCTCCGACAGTCCCGCCAATCTCGCAAAGCACGAAATCAGCCGTGCCTTCTTTTTCCAAAATAAAGTCTTTAATCTCATTCGTAATATGCGGAATAACCTGAATGGTCGCGCCAAGATAATCTCCACGGCGCTCTTTCGTCAGCACCTCGGTATAGACCTGACCGGTGGTGATGTTATCATTTTTGCGCGCAGGCACCCCCGTAAAGCGCTCATAGTGACCTAAATCAAGGTCTGTTTCCGCGCCGTCTTCGGTGACATACACCTCACCATGCTGAAATGGGCTCATCGTCCCCGGATCAACATTCAAGTAAGGGTCGAGCTTACACAGGCGAACTTTATAGCCGCGAGCCTGTAATAATGCGCCAAGCGCGGCGGAGCCGAGGCCTTTTCCAAGTGAGGAAACAACGCCGCCAGTAATGAAGATATATCGTGTCATTTTATTCCGCTAAAGGTACGCGAGGGGGTTCTTTTTTTTCAATTTTTTCGACAGGTGCCGAAACATCAGCCGGAGCCACCATCTCTTCTGCCGCAGGAGCATCAGCCTCAATCGCCGAGCGCTGATTCAGTTCTTCAAGAATACTTTCACTGCTCCCGCTTTGCTTACCGGCCATAACGCCGAGAATCAAGCTCGTGCAGAAAAACAAGCCGGCAGCAATCGCCGTGGCACGCGACAAGAAGTTCGCAGTCCCTTGAGGCGTAGATAACCCCCCGATGCCGCCACCACCGCCACCGCCGATACCAAGACCGCCGCCTTCAGAGCGCTGCAATAGAACGAGACCGATAATGGCAAGCGCCAATATTAAATGTATTACAAGTATAACTGTGTCCATGAGGGAGCTTTCTAATATATTCAGGCTGCCTTCGCAATACTTAAAAACGATTCCGCTTTCAAGCTTGCACCACCAATTAATCCACCATCAATATTTTTGCAAGCCAGCAATTCTTCCGCATTCTCAGGCTTCATTGACCCTCCATACAAAATACGCACCTTTGATGCGTCCTGAACATAAGCCTTCAAAGTACCACGAATAAAAGCGTGCATATCTTCTGCATCTTGCGCGCTGGCGGTTTTTCCGGTGCCAATTGCCCAAACTGGCTCATAAGCAATCACGATCTCTTGAAAATCTTTTATTTCACTTGGCAAGCTTCCACGCATCTGTTCACCGACAACTTCTTTGGCTTTACCAGCCTCACGCTCTTCCAGAGTTTCACCAACGCATATGATAGGCACCATATCTTTCGCTAGGATCGCTGAAGCCTTCGCCGCCACATCAGCATCAGTTTCATCATGATACTGCCTGCGCTCCGAATGCCCGACAATCACATAGCCACAACCCGCATCATTAAGCATCTCAACCGATATATCGCCTGTATATGCGCCACTTTCCTGCGCCGAAACATCCTGCGCCCCGAAATGCATATCAGGAAAACCGAACAAAGCATGACGCACATCACCTATATGAAGCATAGGCGGACAAACCAGAATTTCAACTTTATCCAAAATAGATTGATTTTCATGCAACCCATTAATGATGTCGGCAATCAAAGCCCGCGCCTGGGACTTGTTCCCGTTCATTTTCCAGTTACCGGCAATAAGCTTTTTCATTGTATATAACACCCTTTTCTTGAACTAGAGAGTTGCCCCCTAAATATCACTTGCCTATAGTGCATTGTCGAAATTGCTAAAATCAAGGGAAAACCCTGATTTATTAAGAGCTAAAACTATATATTTTATTAAGGACGATTAAATCATGGCGATGAATGCTTTGCGAAGAGGCGCTTCCGGCGGAATAGGAAAATTCATACTTCTGGGCTTATTAGTATTGGCTGGTGGCGGCTTGGTACTGACCGATGCAGGTGGCTTTTTCCGAAATGGTGTTGGCAGCAACGATATCGCAAAGATTAAAGGCGACAGCCTCTCCATTCAAAAATTTGACCGCTCCCTACGCCGCGCCCTCGCGCCCTTGAATATTGGAGTAGAGCAAGCAACACAGATGGGTTACACCCGCCAAATCCTGAACAATGAAGTACGCACCATGATGATGGAAAAGGCAGCGCACGATTATGGCATACAAATCAGCCGTCCGATGATCGCCAAGGAAATACACACCATGCTGATCCCGATGGTACAAGACGGACAAAATGTTGATGATGTTTTAAACCAGGTTTTAGCCTCTCAAGGTATAAGCGAGGGCGATTTAGTTGATAGCATCAATAGAGACATGAGCGTAAACATTCTCGGCCAAACACTTCAGGCAGGCTTTGCCACACCGTCTGATGCAATAGCTAACGATCTGGCGGCTTACATGAATGAATCCCGAACACTGAAATATATTTACCTTGCGGACAGCAGCATAAAAAACATCCCTGCCCCCACGGAAGAGCAGCTTAATGAGCTTTATAGCGCAACCAAAGAAAACTACGCCGTCCCTGAATCACGCGCAGGTCATGTCATTATAATTTCAAACGACGATCTTAGAGAAACACTTGAAATCAGCGAAGATGACATCCGCGCCGAGTACGAAAGAAATATAGATAGCTTCACCCTTCCGGAAACGCGAAGCGTATCTCAGTCCATTTTGCGTTCGCAGGAGCAGGCAGAGGACGTTGCTAAAGCTGTCAAAGACGGCAAAAGCCTCAAGGAAGCCGTCAAAGCCGCAACCGGCGGCACCACCGATTTTATTCCAGCGCAATTAATGAATAAGGACTCCATCCTCGAAGACTTACGAGAGCCTGTTTTCGCCGCTAAAAAAGGCGATATAATAGGCCCAATCGAAACAGCACTGGGCTTTCAGGTTCTTAAATTGGAAGACTTGAAAAAAGCCAAAACCCTCACCCTGGAAGAGGCAACGATAGACATTCGCAATGAATTAACCGACCTACGTATGAGCGACCTTAAATATGACACAGCCAACACGGTTGATGACCTTCTTGCTTCAGGCATGAGCCCAGAAGAAGTGAAAAGCGAAATACCCGTCACAATAATAGAGATCCCAGCAATTAAGGTATCAGGAGAACTAGCAGATACAGAAGCAAGCTTCCCTAAAAATCTCGAGAGCGAAAAACCCTCAGTGCTTCAAGCTCTCTACGAGCTTGAAGAAGGACAATCTTCACCTGTATATGAAATGCCAAACGGTGACATGGCCGCAGTATTTTTGAACAAAATCAACACAAAAAGCTTCCGCCCTATGGAAGAGATCAAATCCGAGCTTGAGGCGAATTGGATTAAGGATCAACAGCAATCAAAAAATGCTGCGCGCGTTGAAAAACTTATCAAAGATAATGCAGACTTTACCTCTATTGCTAAAGCATCCGGCCTATCAACAAAAACTGCGAAAAACATCAAACGCGATGCCCAGCCACCTAAACCTTTCACCCCCGTTGCAATTAGCACAATCTTTGACACAGCGCCGGCTGAAATGGCTGTTGTTGATTTACCCGAAGGCACAGCAGTCATAAAGGTGACTGGCTATAATATCGGTGATATTAAACCTGAGAATTTGGAGCAGGTAAAAACCACCTTGCAAGAAACAGTGAGCAATGAAGCCATGGCCACATATTTCTTCTATCTTGGTAATAAATATAATGCGCGCATTAATGATCGCCTGCTCCAGCGTGCATATATGACACTGCAGTAAAAACAGGGTATTTTAATGCAAAAAACACCAACGCTCGAAAGCTTTTCTCACAACTATTCGCATGGCAAAACCCAGCTCATGTGGAAATGGATTTCGAGTGATCTGGAAACCCCTGTCTCCGCCTACCTCAAACTCTGCGGCGAAAAGCCTTACTGTTTCCTTCTAGAATCAGTAGAAGGCGGAGAAAAACTTGGACGATATTCACTGGTCGGATTTAATCCTTCATTGATATGGACTTGCAAAAACAACACAGTACAAATTCAGAATATCCCGGGCGAAACCATTATTCCTGACGAGCCCACCATTGAGTCTTTGCGTAATACATTAAACCATTCAAAAATCGATGTCGTTCCTGATGGGCTTCCGCCCATGGCTGTTTCAGGGCTATTCGGCTATCTCGGCTATGACATGGTGCGTCATATCGAAAATTTACCAGACTCAAATCCCGACGAGCTGGACATACCAAACAGCGTACTTTTCCGCCCTCAAACCCTTATCATTTTTGATAGCGTTCTAAAGATGGCCTGTGTGGTATCACCTGTATATAATCACGCAGGGAACAGTGAAATTGAGGCCAACGATGCGTTTAATGACGCTCTTTCAAATATCAACAATGTAACAACCAATCTCGCTAAACCACCAAGCGTAAAAGCAAAAAAATCAAAGCTTTCCTCGCCGCTCACCCCTCAATCAAATATGAGCGCCGAAGAGTATAAAGCCGCCGTACAAAAGGTTATCGATTACACCTATGAAGGCGATATCTTTCAAGGTGTACCAAGCCAGCGCTTTAGCGTAGATTTCGACCTACCCTCATTCACATTCTATCGCGCCCTTCGCCGCGTCAATCCATCACCATTCCTCTTCCATCTCAGCTTTGATGGCTTCCAGCTCGCCGGTGCATCGCCTGAAATCTTGGTGCGTGTGCGAGACAACGAAGTTACCGTGCGCGCCCTTGCAGGCACACGTAAACGCGGTGCAACAGCAGAAGAGGATCAGGCGCTGAAAGCAGATCTTCTTGCAGATGAAAAAGAGCTGGCCGAGCACCTAATGCTGATTGACCTTGCCCGCAATGACGTTGGCAAAGTCAGCGAGTACGGCACCGTACGCGTCACTGAAAAATTCAAAGTCGAGTTCTATTCCCACGTCATGCACATCGTATCAAACGTTTGCGGAAAACTTAAAAGCTCGCTCGATATAATCGACGCCCTCTTCTCAGGCTTTCCCGCTGGCACACTCAGTGGCGCGCCCAAAATCCGGGCAATGGAAATCATTGACGAAGTCGAGGTCGCCCGACGCTCATTCTACTCAGGCGGTATCGGCTATCTCTCGGCCAACGGCACGCTGGACACCTGTATCGCGATACGTACAGGCTTATTCAAAGATGGAAAGCTCTATGTTCAAAGCGGCGCAGGTGTAGTCGCTGACAGTATTCCCGAATCAGAGCATCAAGAATGCCTCAATAAAGCCAAAGCGATTATCAGGGCAGCTGAACTGGCAATTGAGGAATCACAGGATCACGCATAAATACAGCGGCCTCCTGCGCGTCTTCCTTCGCCACCCCATCACAGGCAAAGTCATCTGCTACAGAATTTTCTCCGCCATCTAAAGATATAGGCTGTAATAGAGTCGAGGCCCTCGCCTCATCTTGTTTAACCAAAGCGCTCGCATGAACAATCTCAATCCCTTTAGCTTTCAATGTTGGAATCCAGGCTTTAAGCCCTTCAATCGTTACAGTTTTTGGATGACCAATAACAATTGCCGAACCTCTACGCCTTGCAACCTGCTCCGCATTTACCAATGCCTTGGCCACAAACTCAGGACTTTCCACATGATCTAAGAAGACATCACGCTCAGCCGTTTTCATACCCATGCCACGTGCCATTTTACCCGCGACCGAGGTAGAAATTGTTTTAGAGTCGATAAAATATATATCCTTAGATTTTACACGCGAGAGCACATGACACATGATTTTCGTATTTTGCGTTAAAGCACTGCCCATATGATTGTTCAAACCAACATATCCATCAAAAGAATCAAACGCTTGCGCCAACTGCTCATCCAATTCGGAATAACTCATCCCTTCCTTCAGGCCAATAGTGCCGATATTTATGGTTTTGTTCATAGGCTGCATCGGCATATGAATCATCAATTCATGCCCATTAGCAGAGGCGGCACGCGTCATTTTCTGCAAACCACCGGCGTATGGCAGAAAAGCCAAAGTTAACGGCACATCCAAATCAATAAGCTCGTAACCTCGCTTTTTATCCATCCCCATATCATCAATGACAACCGCGATTTTAATCCCATTTTTATGGGGCGGTACAACTTCAGCCCTATTTTTCATGACCATCTGCTTCGGTCTTAGAGCCGCTTTTATGACCAAAGGTTTTTGATAAGATTTATGCACGGCCCTAGGTTTTCGTGGGTCATTCACATCGCGATAAATTCGCACACTTTCAAAGAGCTGATTTTTTGCGGCCATAACACCTGCTGCCGGCTCGATATCTTCAATTTTTGAATGCCTAAAATCTCTATGATAAAATGCACTACCAGCTGCAACTATTATAGCGGCCAAAAGAAAACAACAAAGATAAGGAACAAACTGGCGTAGAATCATAAATAAATTATACCTATTATTCTGACGTATCGTAAATACGAACAAAACATTCGCTTATATTTATCCTTGCATTTTAGGCTATGCTTCTTCATAAACTTGCCATGATTGTAATGATCGATAATTACGACAGCTTTACATACAACGTCGTCCAGTATCTTGGTGATCTGGGCGTTGAAACTGTTGTTTTTCGCAATGATAAAACCACACTGAATGAAATTTTATCACTCAATCCGAAAGGGCTGGTTATTTCACCCGGACCGAGTGATCCCGATAATGCAGGTATATGCCTTGATTTGGTCAAAATGGCCGTTCAAAAAGATATCCCATTACTCGGCATTTGTCTTGGCCACCAGACTATAGGCCAAGCTTTGGGTGGTAAAATCATTAAAACCCATCCAATGCACGGCAAACGCAGCCATATTAATCACACCAATCAAAGTGTTTTTAAGGGCTTACCAAATCCATTGGAGGTCGCACGCTATCATTCTTTGATCATCGAGAAAGAAAGCCTACCCAATTGCCTTGACATTACAGCCAATATTGACGGTATCATAATGGGCGTAGCCCATAAAACCAAGCCGATCCACGGCGTGCAATTCCACCCCGAGAGCATCGCAACACAACAAGGGCACGACATGCTCAAAAACTTTACAGGGTCATTATGAATGAATTTCTAGATATTATTGAGGGCGGCGTCGCACTTACAGAAGATCAAATGCAGCGCGCAATGACACAAATCATGGAAGGACAGGTCACAGACGGCGATCTTGCTGCCTTTCTAATCGGCCTCACTGAACGCGGCGAAAATGTGGACGAGCTTACAGGTGCGGCCCGCGTCATGCGCGCCAAAGCAGAAACCATCAAAGCCCCCTACGGCGCCGTCGATTGTTGCGGCACTGGCGGTGACAAACAGCACACTTACAACATTTCGACCGCCGTGGCATTGGTCGCTGCCTCCTGTGGCGTGCCCGTAGCAAAACACGGAAACCGTGCCGCCAGCTCCAAATCCGGCGCCGCCGATGTTCTCGAGGCAATAGGCGTAAATCTCGACATCCCTAAAAATGCCGTCGAAGAATCACTCAAACTCTATAACTTCGCCTTCCTCATGGCGCCCCACCACCACACCGCCATGAAGCATGTTGCCAATGTACGAAAACAACTGGGCACGCGCACAATCTTCAACCTCCTCGGCCCCCTCGCCAATCCGGCAGCCACGCGCAACCAGCTCCTCGGCGTGTACGATAAAAAGTGGGTGCTCCCGCTAGCCCAGACATTAAAGAACCTCGGCGCGAAATCGGCCTGGGTTGTAAACGGCGCTGATGGCATGGATGAAATTACAACCACGACCTCAACCTGTGTCGCAATTCTAAAAGAAGGTAAGATTGAGGAAATGGAAATCACCCCGGCCGACTTTGGCCTCGAAATGGATGATGCTCAAGACCTGATCGGCGGTGATGTAGACATCAATGCCACCGCCCTGCGCGGCCTCCTTGAAGGCGAAACAGGCGCATACCGCAACATTGTGTTGGCAAACACAGCCGCCATCTTAAAAATACACGGCAGCGTCGAGACATTGATTGAAGGCACGGAAAAAGCCGCTACAGCCTTAGATAATGGCTCGGCTAACCAGATTCTTACTGATTATATTTGCTACACTCGGGAGTTCATGTAAATGAGCGTCCTTGATGAAATCTGCGCTCGCAAAGCACAACACGTCGCTACCTGTAAAGACGCCCACCCACTGGACAAACTGCAAGCCGTCATTGACCACCAACCTGCAACGCGTGGCTTCATTAATGCTATAAAATCAAGCGATGACGCCGCACTCATCGCCGAGGTCAAAAAAGCATCCCCCAGCAAAGGCATAATCCGCGCTAATTTCGACCCTGTAAAAATCGCCCAAACCTATGAGAGCGCAGGTGCAACCTGTTTGTCCGTCCTCACTGACGAACCATACTTTCAAGGCGCCGATGAATACTTGGTCGAGATTAAAAAGAACGTCTCCCTGCCGCTTCTACGAAAAGACTTCATGATCGACCCTTACCAGATTTTCGAATCACGCATCCTTGGCGCTGACTGCATCTTGCTCATAATGGCCGCACTATCAGATGTACAAGCCGCGGATCTCTACGAACTCGCCACCGATCTCGACATGGATGTACTGGTCGAAGTTCACAATGCAGAAGAGCTAGAGCGCGCCAAATCCCTTAAACCTGCTATGATTGGGGTCAACAACCGAAACCTAAAAACTCTCGATGTCGACATCCGCACTTCATATGACCTGCTACAACAGATGCCTGAGAACACCATCAAAGTTGCGGAAAGCGGCATATCCGATCCCGATACAATAGAAGAGCTGCATACAAATGGCTTCAATGTCTTTCTGGTCGGAGAAAGCCTTATGAAACAAGATGATATAGCGCTTGCCACCCGCACACTTCTCAAAAAATAATTGACACAGAACGTGAACCAATATAGAACAAAAGATGTAAAAAACTTCTTTTGAACCGATTCTCGCGGAACAAAACATGACATAACGGGGCAAAGCCTATGCTGACTAAGAAACAACGCGATCTCCTTTTCTTTATTCAGGAACATATGAGCGATTCGGACATCCCTCCCTCATTCGAAGAAATGAAAGATGCATTGGGTCTCAAGTCAAAATCAGGAATTCACCGCCTCATCAGCGGGCTGGAAGAGCGCGGCTATATTGAGCGCCTTCCCCACCGTGCACGTGCACTCGAGATCAAGCGCCTCCCTGAGGGTATGGTGAAACCAAACGCCTCTGCACCCCCTCCTGCAAACAGCGCTCACAATTTTAACGAAGTTCCGCTATACGGCAAAATCGCTGCAGGCACACCGATTGAGGCTATTGTCCATCCCGGCAACTCCATCCACCTTCCACCGGGCATGATTTCCGGTTCGGGCGAGCATTACGCTTTGACGATCGATGGTGATTCCATGATTAATGCAGGCATACACGATGGTGACACAGTGATCATCAAAAAATGTGACACCGCAGAAAATGGCGCAATCATTGTCGCCCTTGTTGATGGAGAAGAAGCTACACTTAAAACATTGCGCCGTGCCGGCGGCAAAATTGTTCTCGAGCCAGAAAATGAAGATTACGAACCACGCGTGCTAGAGCCTGAACGTGTAGCCATCCAAGGACGCCTTGCGGGCCTTATGCGAAGCTACCATTAAATAAATTTAACAGAATCAAGGTCTCATAAACAAAATATGACGAGCGAACTGAAAGAATTTACTCTTAATTGAAATTTTATTTCAATTAATACCTGCAGGCTTCGGCAAATCAAACCTAGGGGCAAATGGCTCGATATGACGCACCTTGATCCGACCATGCGCCTCATATAGCCCATGTGCACCGCGATATCTAAGATCATAAAAATTAATAATTTCAGCGCCTTGGCATAAGATGTTAACAGGTTCCTTGACAATAACAACATCTGCACCACTTTCACAAGATTCAGGAAAATCCTTGGCACGATCTATAATGTCGATTATGTGCTCTTCATAACGCACACGACACCCCGCTTCACCACAAAAAACTGTTTCACCGCCCTCTTTCTGCCACTTATTACTTTGCATACCTGCAAGACCGTAAGAACGTTGCCAGACCTCACGAGTAAAACGCTCAGCGCGGAGGGTTGAAAAACTCAACTGCTCACCGTCATAAAAAGCAGCCAGCTTGCCGCTAGATGCCACAAGAAAGAATGGCAAGCTCGTGGTAAAAATAAACCAAAAGGCCGCTATAAAAGGAAAAATTGCCAGCACCTTAATCCAGCCACGCACTAAAATCATGAGGATAGAAGCCGCGGAAAAACATAGCAGAACAGCTAAATCCCATTGCCCTACATTCACAACCGCTCCTTCGAGTGAAGATACGAAATGTGCTATTTTAAAGATCAGCTCACCGCCAAAACCAACAATCCACAACGGGTATTGCTCAAGCCCAAGAGGCATAAGCACATAAGAAATCACAGCAAATGGCATAACTATAAAGCTCAAAACAGGCATAGCAAGCAAATTGCCTAGCAAGCCATATGTAGCAAGTTCTTGAAAGTGATAGAGCGTAAACGGTGCCGTTGCAATCGTTGCCACGCAAGTTGTCGCACTCACACCCAAAAGGTAAAATCCGATACGCACCAAGGGGTTTTGATGCCCATAAAGCCTTTTCCAAAAACCTGAAGTAACATCATAGAAGTATACCAACGCCGCAACAGCAGAGAATGACAGCTGAAAACTCACATTCAACAAACTCTCAGGTGCAAGCAACAAAACAACCATAGCTGCAAAGGCGACCAGTCGCATCGACAAAGGCGTACGATCAAGAATAATAGCGAGATAAAACACCAATGCCATAAGCACTGCCCGCTGCGAAGGAATGCTGGCTCCTGCCATAAACATATAGAAAACGGCAGCACCCATCGCCACGACAGCTGCCATTTTCTTGATCGGATAGTTCAAAGCTATCGTTGGAAAAATGGCCAAGGCACAGCGGATCAGGAAAAACACAACACCTGAAAATAGCCCAATATGAAGGCCCGAAATCGCCAGCATATGCGCCAATCCGGCCTTCCTCATGGCCTCACGATTGGCCTCAGCCATACTGCCACGCTCACCAATCAGCATAGCCGCTGCAAAAGACCGCGCCTGAATATGCTCTGCACTATTACTCAAAACCTTACGGCCGATTGCCTCACGCAATGCACTAAAAAACGCCCTTCGCTCAGTATCATCAAGTACCTCAGCCGCGCCGAACGAAAAGCCCGTCGCACCAATTCCTTGAAAATAGAGATAACGCTGAAAATCAAAACCACCTGGTATGAGCGACGGCGATGGTCGCGACAACCCACCAAGAAATGAAATGCGCTGACCGGAACGGTACGGCTTATCAAGAGTTTTTCTGAAAGTCACACGGATTTTGCGCGGTGTATCATACGCCTCTAGTCGCTCGATAATAACATCACGCAGCACCAATCGCTGCCCCTTTCCATCCTCAAGTGGTTCAGCATAATCAATCACGCCCTCAACGTTCACAGGCTGCATTTTTTTGGACAAAACAGGCGTATAAACACTATGCGTACGCAGCTGAGCCACCAAAAACCCACACGCAAAAAGGAAAATACCAATCACGAGTAGCCGCATGATCTCAAATCGCCAGCTCCCGATGATCAGAAAAAAACTACATAGCACAGCACTTACCGAGCCGTAATAGCCAACACTTTTATACAGCGTAAAGTACATAATGATGCCAAGCGCAAAGAAAACAGGAAACCACAAAAATCCCTGCCTGGCTTGCGTATCAACGCCTTTTCGAAAAAACTCTACCATGCCTAACATGAAATGACTTGCAACTCCCCGCTATGGTCAGGTAAGACCTTGAAAAGCTTTTAACAAATTTATAAATGAATTGCCATGACCAACACTAAACAAGTTGTTACCCGCTTCCCGCCTTCTCCAACCGGCATGATGCATATCGGCACAGCCCGAACTGCGCTGTTCAACTGGCATTTCGCCCGTAAATTCGGCGGAAAAATGCTCTTCCGCATTGAGGACACCGATCGCGCCCGCCATTCAGAGGAGGCCGTGACAGCACTGATTAACTCCATGAAGTGGCTTGAGCTAGATTGGGATGGAGATATTGTCTCTCAATACGCTAACAAAGACCGCCACGCAGAGGTTGCGCAAGCCTTGCTGAACACCGGAAAAGCATGGAAATGCTATTTCACACAGGAAGAACTTGATGCCATACGTAAGGATAATGGCGGATTCAAGCTACCCAAGCGCGCAGAATTAGAGAAAAATTACACACCCAGCCAAAACGATACATTTACCGTCCGCATTGATACGCCTCAAGCTGGATCAGATACGGTGCACGATCATGTACAAGGCACAATAACCATGCAAAATAGTGAACTAGATGACTTTGTACTGCTCCGTTCCAACGGCTCACCAACATATATGCTCAGCGTCGTCGTCGATGATTATGATATGGGCGTAACCCACGTTATACGTGGCGATGATCATTTAAATAACACCTTCCGCCAAAATGTGATTTATGATGCAATGGGCTGGGAAAGACCTGAATATGCCCACCTTCCACTTATCCTCGGGCCAGATGGCTCAAAAATGTCAAAACGCCACGGCGCGGCCAGTGTCGAGGAATATCGTGAAATGGGCTATTTGCCGGAGGCCATGCGCAATTACCTGCTTCGATTAGGCTGGAGTCATGGTGATGACGAAATCATCAGCGACGCGCAAGCCCGCGAATGGTTTGAGCTATCAGGATGTAATAAGGCCGCCGCGCGCTTTGACTTTGATAAGCTCGAAAGCCTGAACGCACATTACATTAAGCAAGCAAATCCCGAGCGCCTGCTCGACATCTGCGAACCGATTTACCAAAAGCGCCATGGTGTAACGCCTGACTTCGCCGCACGAACCCAAATTATGGCCTGCATTGATGAGTTACAGTCCCGTGCTAAGACATTAATTCAATTTGTTGATGAATCAGCATTTTTCGCAAAAAGCCTACCGATCAAAATGGATGAGAAGGCGCAAGAGCAGCTCACTGATGAAGCCAAAACGCTCCTTAAAATAGTTGCAGAAGCATTCAAGACCCTGCCAGATTTCACAGCACAGAGCATTCAGGCAACGATCAAGGAAATAGCAAAAGAACACGCTAATGGAAAAATGGGAAAACTTGGCATGCCTTTGCGCGCAGCCCTTACAGGAACGACACAGAGTCCTTCTATTTTTCACGCCGCTGAAATCCTGGAACGTGACGAGTGCCTGGCGCGCCTGAATGCAGTAATATAGTGCAGCGCAAAAATTCTTGAATCTAAAAGAAAAAAGCGTACAATGCTTAAACACTGAGGCAGCGAATCTATGTCCTTAAACAATAATCCAACATGAAAGAATAATCGGGGATTTCCATGACAAGTGATGCAACAACAAAAACCTTTACCCTTACGAATGACCAAACGGGTGAGAGCACAAAACTAAATGTGTTAGACGGCGCTGAAGGCCCTCCAGTTATAGATGTACGCAGCATGTACGCTGACACTGGCCACTTCACATTTGACCCCAGCTTTTCATCAACAGGAAGCTGTAAGTCACGCATTACATATATTGATGGCGAAAAAGGCATCTTATTGCACCGTGGCTATTCAATAGAAGAACTCGCAGAAAAAAGCACATTTTTAGAAGTTGCCCACCTGCTATTAAACGGTGACCTTCCAAACAAAAATCAATTTGAGAATTTTAAGCATGACATTACCTATCACACGATGGTGCATGAACAGATAAACTATTTCTACCGCGGCTTCCGCCGTGATGCTCACCCAATGGCCGTTATGTGTGGCGTAGTTGGCGGCCTATCATCCTTCTATCATGATTCACTTGATATCTGGGATCCGGAGCAACGCGAGATTTCAGCACATCGCTTAATCGCCAAAATCCCGACATTGGCCGCGATGTCCTATAAATACTCACTTGGCCAGCCATTTATGTATCCGCGCAATGATTTGAGCTTTGCCGAAAACTTCCTCTATATGTGTTTCGGCCTACCGCCAGAGCCATATGTGGTAAACCCTGTACTCGCCAATGCAATGGATAAGATCCTTATCCTACACGCAGATCACGAGCAAAATGCATCGACTTCAACCGTACGTCTCGCTGGCTCATCCCAAGCCAACCCATTCGCATGTATCTCTGCCGGTATCGCATCCCTTTGGGGCCCTGCTCACGGTGGTGCAAACCAAGCTGTTTTGGAAATGCTCGATGAAATCGGTCACAAAGATAACATTCCTGAATACCTAGAGCGTGCAAAGAACAAAGATGATCCATTCCGCCTCATGGGCTTCGGCCACCGCGTATACAAAAACTTTGATCCACGCGCTGGCGTTCTTAAGAAAGCCTGTGACGAAGTTCTGGAAGATTTGGGAATCAATGACCCACGCCTTGAACTGGCCATGGAGCTGGAGCGCATCGCACTAGAAGACCCCTATTTTGTCGACCGCAAGCTCTTCCCGAATGTAGACTTCTATTCAGGCATTATCCTAAAAGCTATGGGCTTCCCAACATCCATGTTCACCGTGCTATTCGCAGTAGCACGGACAGTTGGTTGGGTTTCACAATGGAAAGAAATGATTGAAGAGCCATCCCATCGTATCGGTCGCCCACGTCAGCTATATATCGGGGCAGAAAAGCGCCCTTATGTGCCGATAAACAAGCGCAAATAATAATTCTGAAATTAAGGGAAAGAGCCGCTATTTTAAGCGGCTTTTTTTCGCCTCGCTTTATCCTTAACAACGGATAAAACGAACTCCGCAGCTCTATCAGATGCAGAAACACCTTCTGGCAATTTTAAATAAGCCTCAAGCTCGGCCAAATCATTTTTAAGCTCCTGAGCCTTCTCAGGTTTCTTGATAAACTCATAAATTTGGCGGGCGAGATTAAGAGGAGTACATTTCAACTGCAAATACTCTGGCACAAGTGGCTTATCCAGCATGATATTTGCTAGATGTGCATATTTAACCTTAACGAGTAATTTTAAAAGCACCCAAGATATTGGATTAACCTTATATGTTATAAAATGCGGAACTTGAAGATAAGCAAGCTCTAAACCAACGGTGCCGGAAACAGCCATAGCGATATCGCACTGGGCAAATATGTTCCATTTATCCTTCTGCCCAGTAAGAACATAAGCTTCACACGGCATATCCTGAACCAAATTTGTAACCTCCATTTCGATAGAAGGCAAAGTCGGGATAACCAGCTCAATATTCTCGTGCTGCTCTAGAAGTGTGAGCAAAGCCTCCTTAATCACTGGCGCCATAGTATTAAATTCAGACACACGTGACCCAAAGAAGATACCTAGGCGTATTGCTCCATCTTCTTTTTTTCCATACACTTTATCAAACCAATCCATATCAATTTCATTTTTATCGGTATCAACGATGGGATGACCAGTATATTCCGCGCGCAGTCCGTGTTTGGTAAAGTATTCCGGCTCAAAAGGAAACAGACACATCAGCCCATCAAGAAACTGAGAGACCTTAGCCGCACGAGCCGGGCGCCACGCCCAGACAGTCGGCGCGACATAATGAACCAATTTCCCCTTAAATTGACCGGTGGCCTTAAGCCTCTTCCCCATCAAAAAGTTAAAGTCAGGTAAGTCAATTGTAATAACAACATCAGGCTGTGTACGGATAATTTCTTTCACCATCTGATTGATGACTTTATTTAAGCGAAACACTTGCGACGCAACCTCAATCAAGCCAATAGCACAAATATTTTCCATCGGCATAATAGGCTGAAAACCTTCTTCTGCCATCTGTTCACCGCCAATACCCGACATTTCAAGTGTGTCACATTTGGCTTTCAGGGATTTTATCAATCTGGCGCCTAATGCGTCACCCGATGGTTCGCCTGCTATAAGAAATGCTTTCATAATTCTACACCTGAAATTTGAGTTTAGCTTATGGCTCAATGCCTATCAGAAACATTTTATGCTTATCAGCAATTAGTGCAAGCTCGTCTTTGCGCAAAAGGAGCGAATGTCCAGCGTGCACAGCCACCCCCGACAAACCATAGCGCGCAGCCATTTCAATCGTTAAAGGCCCGATAGTTGGCAAATCAAGGTCTCTGTCCTGATTATCCTTACACAACTTCACCAAAACACCGCCCCGCCCCTTACGGTGCAGCCCCGCACACCGCTCTATCAATGCATCCGTACCCTCAATAGCTTCCACACCCAGCACAATCCCCTCTTGGACAATAACAGCTTGCCCGACATCAAGCCCACTCATACCCTTCAAAACATCAACACCGCGCCGTATATCAATCATAGCGTCCGGGTTAGGTTTCATTCCACCAACGACACCAATTGGCGCTAATAAGTAGGACGCGAAACGCTGCACACCATGAACACAAAGCCCCTCGCCCTCCAAGAAATCTCGCAAAGCCTTAAGCAATCCATCATCACCTAGCGCTTTCACCCCGTTTTTTGCAAAAAAAGCAGCCGCCTTCAGGTCAGGACGGATTTCAGCTAATGATGGGCGTCTAATTTTACCGATTAGACAAACATCACTGATATTATGACTTTTAAGAGTTTTTAGTATTGTTCCGACAGCCCCAAGGCGCGTTTTAATATGCTGACGCCCATGAACCAACGCATCATCGGTATGCCCTTCAAAAACAATAAGGAACGGCTCAATACCTTGCGCCTCACACGCTTCAGCGAGAATATGTGGTAATTCTCCACCGCCCGCCAAAATACCGAGCTTTTGTATATCTGGTAATTTATCCTGAATTACGCGCTCTTTTTCTGAGGCTGACATAGCGGAAACTTCGTTTTTTCACGAGCAAATTCAATAATTTTCATCACAGTTTCATCATAACCGTAATCTTCGGAGACAGTTCCTATACGCTCGTCCATAGTCCCTTCACCGCCGAAAAGCTGGTTATAAGCACGTTGCAGGCCACGGATTGTCTCTTTATCAAAACCTCGACGCTCAAGGCCAATTAAATTCAATCCGGCCAGATGCGCCCGCTCACCTTTAACACGACCATAAGGGATGACATCGCTCTCAACACCGCTCATCCCACCAATGATGGCATGATCACCAATGCGAACAAATTGTAAAACAGCAGCCAAACCGCCAATAATCACATAGTCGCCGACACTAACATGACCGGCCAAGGTCGCGTTATTGGCCATGATAACATTATTACCAACCACACAATCATGGGCAACATGTGATCCCATCATAAAGAGACAAGCATCCCCCACGCGCGTTTCCATGCCACCATCCTTGGTGCCAGGATTCATCGTCACATGTTCACGGATCGTATTACCCTTACCAATAATAAGTTTTGATTGCTCACTGGCATATTTCAAATCCTGCGGTTGCGTTCCTAATGACGCAAACGGGAAAACAATTGTGCCCTGCCCAATTTCAGTATTGCCCTCAACCACAACATGAGATTTCAAAGTCACATTATCAGCGAGCCTGACGTTATCTCCGACAACACAAAACGGCCCAATATTCACACCGTCCCCAATGCTGGCTTTTGGGCTAATAACTGCTGTGGGGTGTATAATAGAATTGCTCATGCTTCAAACAATAAAGAGGGTAGATAAATTAACAAGTAACGCTTTATTGCAAGACGTTACAATAGACCAAGGTTAATGATCAGCAATCATCGCACTGAAAGACGCTTCAGAGCATACCTTACCATCGACAGTAACTTTACCCTTAAATTTCCATACCTTACCGCGTGCGTGCACCTTTTCGACATGGATATGCAAAGCGTCCCCTGGAACAACTGGCCTACGAAAACGCGCATTATCTATCGTCATAAAATAGACGACTTTACCTTCCGCTTCCTCGCCCAAAGCCTCGACAACAACCAAAGCCGCAGTCTGCGCCATCGCTTCGACAATCAACACCCCTGGCATAACAGGATGATCAGGAAAATGGCCATTAAAATGAGGCTCGTTCATAGTTACATTTTTCAAAGAGACCGCACTCTCTCCTGGATTAAGCTCCAAAACACGGTCAACAAGTAGAATGGGATAGCGGTGAGGGATCATCGACATAATCTTGCCGATATCCAATACATAGCCTTGTGTCTCTTCTTGTTTGCTCATCATCTCACTATTTATCTAGAATGTTATAAAACGATCTACCCTTTTTTACCTAAACGCCTAAGGAAAGCAACTTGTTTCATGTGTTGACGAATAGGAAGTGCGGGAGAACCCATCTGCTCTTCACCAGCCGGTATATTTCTCATTATTCCCGATTGTGCAGCAATACGCGCCCCCATGCCGATATGCAGGTGCCCGGCTATACCGGCTTGCCCGCCAACGGCCACAAAATCATCCAGAACTGTTGAACCGGATATACCAACCTGCGATACAATTATACATCCCTTACCAATACGCACATTGTGCCCGATTTGCACCAGATTATCGATCCAACTCCCATCACCAATTACCGTATCAGGCCCAGCCCCACGATCAATCGTCGTATTCGCGCCAATCTCAACATGATCCCCAATAATCACGCGCCCTAATTGCGGCACTTTCACATGCCCCTTTGGATCAATAGCAAAACCGAACCCGTCTTGACCAACACATACACCGGGATAAAGACGTGAGTGATCACCAATAACACAGTGAGAGATCGTCGCACTTGCGCCAATGCGAACATTTGATCCGATCTGCACATTACGCCCAATAACACTGTTTGCACCGATCCACACACAATCACCCAGCTTAACGCCATCTTCAATAACAACGCCCGCTTCAATAACGCACCCGTCACCGATACTTGCGCTGTCAGATACACTTGCTTTTGGCGATACATCACTTTCAGGGATTGTTTCAGGGTATAGATATTGCGCTGCCAGGGCATACGCCTTGTACGGTGTTTCACTAATCAAAAGCCTCACACCATCCGGCGCATACTGAGCCAAATCAGGATGAACAAAACAAGCCCCTGCTTTGGTCACTGCGAACTGATCTTTGTAGCGAACATTATCCAGAAAGCTCAATTCATCACTTTCCGCTTTATCCAAAGCGGACACACCCGTGATCAAAAAATCACCAGAGGAATCATCCGAAAGCTTTGCTCCAGAAACCTCACTAATTTTACTTAACGACGTATGACCAATAAAAATATGAAATTGTAAATCAGGCATTAAATTGCTTTCTAAATATGGATTAACTTTCAGCAGGAACTAGCGTAATCGCTTCTAGCTTAACAGTCGGCATTTCTTTATTAAGCTTATCCAGTGCCTCTTCCGTCATATCCAGTGACTCAGCCCCGACAAGAACGCTTTGCTTATTGATAACAACATCAATACCACGGTCTTTCGCCATTAAAGTCACAATATCGGATAATTTGTTTTGCACCTTAACCATGGCATTAGCCAAAACCTCTTCAAGAGAGTGTTTTTTCTCACGCACATCACGGCCAGTATCAAGCAGTTTGCGCTCATAACCCTGCTTTTTCTTGAGGAATTCTTCTTGCCCCATACTTTCACGCTCTTTCAACAAAGTCTGCTCTTCGTCACGTAATTTTTTCTCAGTCTCTGATATTTCAGTTACAAACTTATTCTGAAGATCCGTACGCTGCTTAAGGATAGACTGCGCCGCCATGGACTCAGCCATGATATAGCGCACATCAACCACGCCAATCTTAGTGCCTTCTGACGCCATCAAAGTTGATGGAATAAACAAACACAATAAAAAGACTATTCTTGCAAAAGCAGACATATAAACTCTTTTCATATCAAATAGATATTTTAAAATTAGAAACGTGTACCAAAGTTAAAGCGGAATTTTTCCTCTTCATCGTAATCTTCACTAGCAACCGGAATTGCTAAATCAACACGAATTGGACCAAATGGAGAGCGCCATGACAGACCAGCACCAACACTTGCACGAAGCGAGCCAGCATCAAGGATTCCTGCGCCCGCCTCATCAACATCGGTCAATGACCCTGCATCTGCAAATGTATGCCCTTGCACACCAAGTTCTTCAGGCAACCCAACCGGGAATGAGAGTTCAGCAGAACTTCTATAGAAGAAATTACCACCAAGCGCATCATCAGTTGCACTATCACGTGGACCAACCCCCGCATTTGCAAAACCACGCAATGTCGAGCCACCGAGATAATATCTCTCGTTAATGATAACGTCCTTGTCATTATAGCCTTCAATTGCCCCAACCTCGCCAAGCACATTAAAGATCACATCCTCCCATACAGGATAGTAATAGCTCGCGCCCGTCTTACCTGATATATACTCTGCGTCACCACCCAGACCGGCTATTTCAGTATCTAGCCAGTAAAGCAAGCCTTCCCGCGGAAAGATAACACTATCACGGTTGTCATATGTAGTCCGTTGCGACACAGCAGATGTCGTGCGTTCACCTTCCTGATCACGAATAAAGCGCGATGCGGTCGTATTCACATTTTCAATAGCGTTGTTCTCCAACGTATATTTAAGCGTTTGCCTCCAACGCTCGGACAATGGATAACCAACACGCAAAGATCCACCACTACGCTCTTGGTCATAAGAGCTCTCATCCTGAAGATCACGTGTCATGTGGAATACATCAAAACCAGCCGACAAATCGCGGTTTAAGAAATAAGGCTCTGTAAACGAAAGATCAAACTCTGTTCGTTCACCAGATACAACCGTAGAAAACAGGAGATCCTGGCCCTTGCCAAGCAGGTTACGTTCACGAATTCTAAAGTCCGCCAATGGCCCGTCATTCGTAGAGAAACCAGCACCGATAGATAGCTCACCCGTAGATTTTTCAGCAACTTTAATATCAACAACGCTCTTATCCGGCGCACTGCCTGGCTTACTCGACACCTCAACAGTTTCAAAGTAATTAAGGTTTTTGATATTTTGCTCTGAGCGAGCAAGTTTGGATTTATTATAAGGGTCGCCCTCTACAAGCAACATCTCACGGCGCACAACCTTATCAAGGGTGCGTACATTTCCATCAATATCAATACGCTCGACATAAACACGTGGCGCCTCATTAACAGTAAAGGTAATATCAACTGTTTTGGAATCAGGGTTGCGCTTTACTTGTGGTGCAACCTCCACAAAAGCATACTGATTATCACCAAGCACATCTGTAATGTTATCAACGCTTTCCTGCATAAGCTCGGCATTATACCACTCTTCAGCTTCCAGCATAATTTCTGGCTCGAGCTTTGATGTATCAAAATTAGGGATACGGGAATTCACACCAACATTTCCAACTTTATAGCGCTCACCCTCATCAATAGTGAAGGTCAAATAAAAGCTATCACGCTTCTCGGACAGTTCGGCAGAAGAAGAAAGAAGCTGATAATCCGCATACCCTTGTGAGAGATAGAAACGACGGAGAATTTCTTGGTCATAAGCAACGCGATCCTTATCATAACGATCGTCTGAAGAAAGGAAACGGAACCAACGATCTTCCTTCGTGCTGATTTCGCTCCGCAAACGGTCATCGTCATAAACTTCATTACCGATAAAATTAATCGACTCAACGGTCGTAACAGCACCCTCATCAACTTCAAATACCAGATTAACACGGTTTTGATCCAACCTGATGATTTTAGGCTCAATCGTTACAGAAAAACGGCCATTACGACGGTACAATTGATAGATACGTGACACGTCAGCTTGCACACGGGTACGGGTAAAAACCTGACGCGGGCGCAGCTGAACTTCACCTTCAAGCTCTTCATCCTTGATTGCATCATTACCTTCGAAAGCAATCTGATTAATAATTGGGTTTTCAGCAACCTCAACCACTAAAGCATGGCCATCCTGACGCAACGTCACATCTGCAAATAGGCCAGTCGAGAAAAGCTGTTTCAATGCACCATCAAGTGACCGCTGGGTCATCTGATCGCCAACTGAGAGATTAAGGTAGGACACCACAGTCGCAGGCTCGATACGCTCAGCACCATCAACACGAATTTCGCGAATAATAAATTGAGCCAGAGCAGTGTTAGCGCTGAGCGCTGTCGTACAAAAACACATTGCAAAAAGCGATAATTTACGGAATTTGGTAAACATTCATCCCACCTTGATCAAATTAAAATTCTCCCAATTTTATAAAGCCCCAAAAGCAATAAGTCGAGAGTACACTGGTTATTATGTTGGAAATTTGTAGCGGCTTTACCACTAAAAGACAAATCATTTATCTATATTATGAAGCCTATAAATATAAAATCCAGCGCAAATATATTTCACACTGGATTTATATTAGGAATATTGCTCAACCATCAGGTTTTAAGAAACAGTTGCATTAAGTCATTCAAATTTGCAAAAGCCATAATACCGACCAAGAACACAAGCCCAACGCGGAAAGCGTATTCCTGAACACGCTCGGACACAGGACGGCGCATTACAGCTTCAATCGCATAGAACACCAAGTGCCCACCATCAAGCATCGGGATCGGGAACAAATTTATAAGACCGAGGTTAATCGACAAAAGCGCCATAAACATGATAAGCGCAACTAAACCTTGCTTAGCCATATCACCGGCCAAAGCGCCAATGCGTATAACACCACCAAGCTCCGTAGCACTACGAGTTCCGGTAATCATTTGCCCCAAAGCCTCAACAGTACCACGCGTTACGACCCAACTCTGGTTAATTGCCTCCCCCATTGCACGGATCGGTGTGTGTTTAACAAACACATTCCCCTCCTCAGGGCTCATAAATAAAATACCGTAACGCTCATCATCTTTGTTAAGGATATTTGCATTTGCATCAGCAAGTGGTGAAACCACAAATATGTCGGCCTCTTCCTCCTCGCCTTTATAAATCTCGATAGAAAATGTCTGCCCCATGCGATCACCCAAGGCAGCGAGTTTACCGTCAATATCATCCACATCATATGATTGACCATCAATGCCGGAAATCGTTGATACGCGAAGTGCGTGGCGAGGGCTAATTAAACCCAGCACTCCCCTGCTCTGCTTAAAGCCAAAACGATCGGTCGATGTAACAAGATCCGGTGAGGCATCAATTGATATTTCTTGGCCATCACGCTCCACATTGAAAGTAAGATCGGTATCAAGCGCGATCATCATTTCACGGCGAATGTCATTAAAGTCATAAACTTGCTTACCATCGATTGAAATAACTTTATCCTGCGGCATAAAGCCTGCGCGCTCAGCAGCAGAGCCACCGACAACCGCACCGGCAATAGGAGGCGTTACAGGCTGCCCGTTTGTAGTGAAAAGCATAGTCAGCAAGATAAAGGCGAAAATATAATTAATAGCAGGCCCGGCAAAGACAATAGCAGCGCGCTTCCACACAGACTGCGCAAAGAAAGCCTGCTTTTTCTCAGCTTCAGTCATTTGACGAATAGTTTCACCATCAGCCACATTCTCATCATGCCCGGCACTGGCGGGATCAACATCACCATATAGCTTAACGTATCCGCCAAGAGGAATGAGCGCCATCTTCCAACGCGTCCCATTTTTATCATAACGCCCGAAAAGCTCGCGCCCGAAACCGATGGAGAAGGTTTCAACACGCACACCGCACATACGTGCGACTATATAATGTCCCCACTCATGCACAAAGACAAGAATGCTCAAAACAATAATAAAGGCCAGAATATAAAAAGGGACGCCGCCACTCATCATTGCAAATATTTCGGAAAAATTCATCTCTCATGTCACCTTTAATTTATAATTTTATCTATATAGAACGCAGCTTGCCTGCGGCAAATTTCATCTAATTCAATTGCATCATTAACACTCACAGGCGTGGGTGCATCCAGAGAATCCAGAACAGAGTTTATAGCTTTGGCAATATCAAGGAAACCGATTTTTTGCTTTAAGAATGCGCTAACAGCAATTTCATTGGCGGCATTGAGCGCAATTCGCGCCGCAAGCCCAGACTTAATTGCTTGATACGCAAGAGGAATAGCCGGAAACCTATCATGATCGGGCGTGCTAAATTCAAGCTTAGAAAGCGCATGCAAATCAAGTCTCTTTCCCGGCGTTGGCATACGATCTGGCCACGAAAGCGCATAAGCAATCGGTGTACGCATATCACTCGCCCCCATTTGGCTTAAAATACTGCCATCATTATATTCAACCATCGAATGAATAATAGATTGCGGGTGAATAATCACATCTATTTGATCAGCGGGCATATTAAACAGCACGTGCGCCTCGATCACCTCCAGCGCCTTATTCATCATACTGGCACTATCAACCGAGATTTTTGCGCCCATGCACCAATTCGGGTGGGCAACAGCCTGCTCTGGTGTTGCCGTCGCCATTTGCTTCAAAGTCCACTCCCTAAAAGGCCCACCCGATGCGGTCAATATAAGGCGGGTAATCGCACTACGGTTTTGCTCTTCGAAAACCTGAAACACAGCATTGTGCTCGCTATCAACGGGTAAGATTTTACACCCCGCATCATTGGCAGCCTTAAGAACAAAATCACCGGCCGCAACCAATGGCTCTTTATTGGCAATGGCCGCCACCTTAGAATGAGGGATCGCCGCCATCAAAGGCTCTAATCCCGCCATCCCGACAATCGCTGCCATAGTAATATCAACAGGAATAGCGGCTTTCTCTATTAAGGCCGAACGCCCGGCATACGCCTGAACACCGCTACCTTGCAATGCATCACTCAAAGCGGAAAACTTGCTCTCATCTTCAATAACAGCAACTTTTGCACCTATTTTGCGCGCAATGTCGGCCAGCTCAACCACCCTTGAATGGGCGCTAACCATTTGCACATTAAATCTCTCGGGTGCGGACATAATAACATCCACCGTACTTTGCCCAATAGATCCGGTCACCCCATGAATAGAAATAGCTTTCACACTCATCTAATTGAAACCAGTAAAAACAATGATGTCAGCAAAATATAGAAGAATGGCGTTACAAGCAGCAAGGAATCTATACGATCCAAAATCCCGCCATGACCGGGTATCAACGCGCCCGTATCCTTCACTTTCGCTTTGCGCTTCATAAAAGACATAAGTAAATCACCGGCCTGCCCCAGCAATCCTATGATCACACCAATAACCAAAAGAAGACCAAGAAAGAACGGTTTTAAAACAACAAAACCTTCCATGTTCAGCGCAAATAAAAGCACGACAAGCGATGGACATAAAACCGCGCCCGCTAAACCAGCCCACGTTTTATTAGGACTAATTTGCGGAATGAGTTTTGGGCCACCAATCAATTTGCCGAAAAAATAAGCCCCAATATCACTTGCCCAAACCATAAACAACAGCAGCAACATATGCTCCACCCCAAGCTCACGCAAAAGATGAAAGCTGTAATAAGACGTCGACATATAAATTATCCCAAGGATAAGCGCTAGATTTACGCTACTTGGCAGTTTTTTTACAAGCCCATACCACTCATAAATTGAAAGAAAAAATGCCGCAAAAAGCAAAAGCATAAATGGCCAATTGCCAAACCATACCAGAGTTAAAAAAACAGGAGCCATTACAAGAACAGAAAGAATCCGTTTTTGTAAACTGCCTTTTCTGCTGATATCCATTTACACTAAACCCTTTCAGCAGACGATGTTAGACCGCCAAAGCGTCTATCTCGCTTTGCAAACGCAGAAAGAGCCTCATCAAGATCGGCCTTACCAAAATCAGGCCACAAGGTCTCCGTAAAGAAAAACTCCGCATAAGAGCACTGCCATAGCAAAAAATTGCTAATGCGATGCTCGCCACTTGTACGCACCATCAAATCAGGCTCGGGCATACCGGCAGTAAATAAATGTGCCGCAAATTGGTTTTCAATTTCCTGCGCGGAAGGCACAGTTCCATTCTCAAGCGCAGCCCTTGCGATGCGCTGAGTAGCCTGCGCTATATCATGACGCCCGCCATAGTTGAGCGCAATAACAACAGTAATCCCGTCATTATTCTCGGTCAGCTTTTCGGCATTTTTTATAAGTTGGATAATATCAGCATCAAAAGCGCTACGGTCACCGATAACCCGAAGACGTGCATTATTTTTATGGAGCTCCGCCGTTTCACTACGCAAATAATAGCGTAAGAGCTTCATCAGCTCTTGAATTTCATCCTTCGGACGCTTCCAGTTTTCAGAAGAAAAGCCGAATAAAGTGATATATTGAATGCCCGCATCAGCCGCAAGTTGGGTTACACGACGCGCAGCCTCGGCACCCTGCTTATGTCCGGCAATGCGCGGCAAACTGCGCTTCTTTGCCCAACGACCATTACCATCCATAATGAACGCCACATGTTCAGGCACGTTTTTCTCAAAGGAATCAGACATAATGACTTACCACCCTAAACCGTCATAATGTCTTTTTCTTTATCCGCAAGCATTTGATCAATGCTTTTAATCGTATCATCAGTAAGCTTTTGTACCTCAGCTTCTAATCGCTTTGCTTCATCTTCGGGCAAATCAGCCTTCTTGATGGTATCCATACCATCACGGCGAACATTGCGTACAGAAATACGAGAAGATTCGGCATATTTACCCGCAACTTTCGTCAGTTCTGCGCGACGCTCTTCATTTAAATCGGGAATAGGAATGCGGATGTTACTCCCTTCAGGCATAGGGTTTAAGCCCAGACCAGCATCACGGATCGCCTTCTCAACCGCCTTAACGTTACCGCTATCCCAAACCTGAACGGTAAGCATACGCGGCTCGGGCACACTCACGGTCCCAATCTGGTTCAATGGCATTTTAGAGCCATAAACATCAACACTCACGGGATCAAGCAAGCTGGCAGAAGCACGTCCTGTTCGCAAACCGGAAAATTCCTTATGTAGTGTATCCACCGCGCCATCCATACGGCGCTTAATGTCATTCTTATCATAAGTCATTGTGTTAATCCTCTCTCAATAAGCTTAGTTCGTCACGGTTGTAAATGTGCCCTGCCCTTTGGCAACACGGGCAAAATTGCCTTTTTCCTTAACGTCAAAAACAATGATAGGTATATCATTTTCACGTGCGAGTGAAATCGCCGTTGCATCCATTACTTTTAAATCCTTAGTCAAACAATCAATGAAGCTAATACGATCAAAACGCTTCGCTTCAGGATTTTTGTTCGGATCACTATCATAAACGCCATCAACCTTGGTTGCCTTAAAGATCGCATCGCAATCCATTTCAGATGCACGCAATGCACCGGCAGTATCAGATGTAAAATAAGGGTTTCCAGTACCGGCGGCAAATATAACAACGCGCCCTTTTTGCATATGACGCACCGCCTTACGGCGAATATATGGCTCACATATAGAATCCATCCTAATACCTGATTGAACACGCGTTTGAATACCCATATTCTCAAGCGCATTTTGCAGCGCGAGCGCATTGATAACAATCCCCAACATCCCCATATAATCAGCCGTTGTTCGATCCATACCAGACGCCGCGCCTGATACGCCACGAAATATGTTACCAGCCCCGACCACAACACATACTTCGGTGCCGGTATCAACAACTTCCTTAATATCCTGCGCAATACGCTCGACCACAGCCGGATCAAGGCCATAATCTTTTTCCCCCATTAAAACTTCACCCGACATTTTCAGCATAATACGATTGAAGGTCTTTGGTTGCATTGGTGTGTCTACTGCAGGGTTTGACATCTCTGTTCTCATAAATCGGAATTAATTTTAGCCAATATAAAGACTGCATACAGTATATGCAATGAAGCTATTTCATATTTTACAAATAAATATGGTCTCAAAAAAAAACGGCGAGCCATCGACCCGCCGCATTTAATAATACCAATGATTAATTTTTAACCATGAGCGACTTTGGATACCTCAGCAGCGAAATCTTCTTCTTCGCGCTCAATCCCTTCACCTAGCTGATAGCGTGCATAAGCAACCAGCTTAATTTCAGAGCCTGCTTCTTTACCTGCATTCGCCAAAACGTCTGAAATTTTGGTTTCGCCATCCATTACAAATGTCTGATCTAAAAGGCAAACTTCTTCATAGAATTTGCGCATACGGCCTTCCACCATCTTCTTGGCAATCTCTTCCGGCTTACCTTCACCCATTGCTTGCTCGATCAAAAATGCGCGCTCTTTTTCGGCTGCATCTGCATCAACGGAGTTACGATCAAGATATTTAGGAAATGCAGCTGCAACATGCATTGCAACTTTCTTACCGACTTCTTGCAAAGTGGATTCTGGTGCAGAGGACTCAAGCGCCACAAGAACACCGATTTTTCCAAGACCTTCAGCCAATGCCCCGTGAACGTAAGAAACAACAGCACCTTCAGACACCTCCAATGTTTCGCTACGACGAAGACTCATATTCTCGCCAATTTTTGCAATTAAATCAGTAAGTTTGTCTTTTACTGGCTTGCCATCAAAATCAACTGCTGCCAATTCTTCCGTTGAAGATGTGTCCATAGCCTTCTCAGCAACACTCTTAACAAAGCCTTGGAACTCTTCGTTACGGCTAACGAAATCTGTTTCCGCGTTAAGCTCAACAACCGCGCCTTTATTACCTTCAGTCACAACCGCAACCAAACCTTCAGCCGCTGTACGTGATGATTTTTTATCAGCTTTCGCCATACCTTTTTTGCGCAACCCTTCAACAGCCGCGTCCATATCGCCATTTGCTTCTGTCAGCGCTTTTTTAGCATCCATCATGCCCGCACCCGTTAGCTCGCGAAGTTCTTTAATTTTTGCTGTCGTAATTTCAGCCATTTTTCCGTTCCTTTCTAGAGATTGTTCTTAAAGCATTTTCCCCGCATCAACGGGGAAAAGCCTGAATAATTATGATAAATTAGTTAGAAGCTGCTTTTTTTGTCTCAGCAGTTTTCTGCGCCGCTTCACCAGGTGTTGGCACCTTTTCTTCCTCAACCTTAGCTTTTGGAGGAAGCTTCACAGATGCATTTGCATCCGCGCCAAAGTCACGCTTGCTCTTGCCCATTTCAGCCTGAAGACCATCAAGGACAGCATCGGCAAAAAGGTTACAATAAAGGTCAATCGCACGTAGCGCATCATCATTACCAGGAATAACGTAATCAACACCATCTGGCTCAGAGTTTGTGTCAACAACAGCAAAAACAGGGATGCCAAGCTTGTTGGCTTCTTTAATCGCAATGTCTTCCATCGAAGTATCAATCACAAAAATCGCATCCGGCTTACCGCCCATATCCTTGATACCACCGATAGAAAGCTCTAGCTTGTCACGCTCTCGTGTCATCATCAGCAATTCTTTTTTTGTACGAAGCTCACGCTGTGCATCGTCTTTCAAAATAGCATCAAGATCGCGGAAACGATTAATTGAACCTGTAATTGTCTGCCAGTTTGTCAGCATTCCACCCAACCAACGGTGATTAACATAGTACTGACCACAACGCTTTGCGCTTTCTGCAATTTTATCCTGCGCCTGACGTTTTGTACCCACGAACAAAACGCGGCCACCTTTTGCAACGATGTCACGCATAGATTTCAGCGCTTCATTAAGCATTGGTGTTGTTTGCTGTAGGTCGATAATGTGAACACCATTACGAACACCGAAGATGTATTCGCGCATTTTAGGGTTCCAGCGGCGTGTGTGGTGACCAAAGTGAGCGCCTGCTTCCATAAGTTGACGCATGTTGAATTCTGGCATAGCCATGATTTTTTCTCCTATATGATGTACGAGATTGCCCGCACGTTCCAGTTATGTCCTCTGCAGGCCTTGGCTTCAAAAGAAACACTGGGTAAGAAATCCTGCATGTGATTTTCGCTAACCACTAGCGATGCGGGATTTATACGGCGGTTTTAAAGGGATTGCAAGAAAAAATTCTACGCCATATCTTAAATCTGCGGTTCAGCCCTAATAGATTTAAAGCGTGGCGCCTTAGCGAAATCTGTTGCGTCTATATTTATTATATTATTCGGTTTAATCAATATGTCCAAAAACTTTTGCAATTTAACAGATTTATCGAGGTCGCATAAAGCGTCTTGCCCTGCAAGTGCTCTTTGATAATAAAGAGATAGCTTATCTGTTTCTCCTGTCAAAACTTCGTCTTTGACGTTCCAGCTTTCGCCCCCAGGTTCGCGCTCTGCATACGTAAGGCGATCTGTATATTTCCCGTCTGCGCCCCTCTCATCAAAGTTAAGTTCATAAGCGAAAGCATTCTCGGGATTAGCACACGACCTGAATTCAAACTGAACGCGGCGCGCTTGATCGGCCCATGCGAAGCTGCCTACAAGCGAGAACGGGACGCCATCAATCTCTCCCTCGGCGTCTAAGCTATGAATCACATTTCCTGTATCTGAAGCATTTTCCGCTAAGAATCCATAAAATCCTTTGCTGCAGGTTACTTCAATTTTACCTTTAGCATTGCGCGCCATAATTTCTAACGCATGAACCAAATCCATTCCCGCCCAACCATTGGTCGCCGGGCGCGTGTCGTTCATACGGTTCTTGCCGTAACTACAAATAATTTTAGAAAGCTGAGCATCCTTGGGCATACCTGCTGCATGTTCATTGAACTCCTCCCAAATAGGCGAATACATCAAGACCGAATTCATGTGAAAGTCGATAGAATGCGCGCGTATAATCTCCTGAACATTTTGTGTTTCTTCTAGGTTTACGCCAAAAGGCTTCTCCTGCATGATGGTCGATATATACGGCACGCCATTATCATTTCGAGCTGATAGCGCCACTTCTAAAACCTGAATATGCGCGGTTGTTGTTGATGTATTACAAAGGGTGTTGATGCCATCACGCTTAATGAGAGCCCGCACACCATCATCATCATCCAGAACGGTTATTTTTGCCAACTCATCTTGAGACAGTTGAGAATACGCACTCATGGCGGCTTCATTTGCTTCTGAACGCCACCAATACACAGGGATGTTTTGATCGCTCCATTGAAGAAGTTTTTGCGGGTCTGGATCAATAATCGCTTTCAGAGAAAAACGATCAGAACTTAGCTCTTGCAAAGTCTTTATATGAGCAGACCCAAATTTCCCTGCGCCAAAAACGGCTATGTTATTTTTTTCAGACATGGTGGGAACATAATGAAGTGAGATATTTATGTCAAGAGGGGCAGTGTTTATTAACCCTCCATAATCTCCAAAACACCCTTCTCGGCTCGGATGTCATTGCGCGCTCCGGCATCAAGGCTATAGCGGCCTGGCAGTTTAAGCTTGGCCACACGCCCGCCATCAATACGCACATGCAGATTAATCACAGACATCCCGCGGCGCTCGCGGTCTATACATTCTTTAATCTTCGGCGCTGCCACAGCACTTTCCAAATGAATATCAATCTCGCGTATTTTGCCTTCAAGCGCCTCTTCCAATGGCTGAATTTTGGTGCATGTGAACCGTATTTGATCCTCACGTGATTCCGCCTCAACGCCTAGTAATAATGGCTCAGCAGCTATCAAATACTCGCGCGCTCCGGCCAACATCTCAGAAAACAAGGTCACTTCGAAAATCCCTGTCGGATCAGACAGCTGCAAAAACGCATATTTAGATCCTTTTTGAGAGACTTTCTCTTGCTTCTTTAAGAGCACACCGGCCATTTGGAAGCGCGATGCGGTAATATTCACCAACTTTTCCTCGACATCCTTAAGACTGGAAATCCCCAGATTCTCAAACTGGCGCTCACGACTATCCAAGGGGTGCGCGGACAAGTAAAATCCAACGGATTTGAATTCGCGTGACAAGCGCTCCAACGGATCCCACGGACGTACATCTGGCAGATCAGGCAAACCAAGCGCGTTATCCCCTCCTGCTTCACCAAACAAAGAGACCTGACCACTAGCCTTTTCATCTGCCAGACTTTGAGAATATCGCAGCACAATCTCTGCACTCGCGGACACCTGAGCCCGATTATCGTTAAGACTGTCAAAACCGCCAGCCGCCGATAGCCCTTCAAATTGTCGCTTATTCATCACCTTATAATCTAGGCGGGATGCGAAGTCCTCCAGCGATTTATACTCACCACGATCAAGCCGCTCCTTCACCAAATGTATCATAGCGCCCTCACCAACCCCTTTCAGTGCGGCCAACGCATAACGTACACCCTCGCCTTCCACAGCAAAATCAGGATAGCTTTTGTTCACATCAGGCGGATAAAGCGGCAATTCCATCTTATCCATATCCTGCTTGAATACTGAGAGCTTATCGGTATTTCCAAGATCGAGCGTCATAGACGCCGCCATAAACTGAACGGGATAATTAGCCTTCAGCCACGCCGTCCAATAAGCAATGAGCGCATACGCCGCCGCGTGTGATTTGTTAAAACCATACCCTGCGAACTTCGCGATATTATCAAAAATCGCCGAGGATTGCTCCTTCGGCACATCATTATGTTCTTTCGCTCCATCGACAAACATCTTGCGCTGCGCATCCATCTCGGCCTGAATTTTCTTACCCATCGCACGGCGCAGCAAATCAGCACCACCAAGCGAATAACCAGACAAAGCCTGCGCCGCGAGCTGCACTTGCTCCTGATAAATCATAATCCCGTACGTCTCTTCAAGAAATGGCTGAAGCAGCGGATGCATATAATCAGGCTCAATTTTGCCCATCTTCACATCAACATATTTAGGGATATTATCCATCGGCCCCGGACGATAGAGCGACACAAGCGCGATAATATCTTCAAACTTATCAGGCTTAACTTTCCGAAGCGCATCGCGCATCCCCGCCGATTCCAGCTGGAACACGCCAACAGTATCACCGCGCGTCATAAGCTCATAAGCTTTCGGATCATCCAGCGGCACGGCAAGAATATCGATCTCCTTATCCAGAGTCTCTTTAATGAGGTCAACTGAACGCTGCACGACCGTCATGGTTTTCAAGCCCAAAAAGTCGAACTTAACAAGGCCAGTCTGCTCGACAAACTTCATATTGAACTGCGTCACCGGCATATCAGAGCGTGGGTCACGATAAAGCGGCACAAGCTCATGCAGCGGCCTATCACCAATCACCAGACCCGCCGCATGCGTCGAAGCATGGCGGTAAAGACCTTCAAGCTGCAGCGCAATCTCGATCAGCTTTTGTGATGTTTCTTCCCTTTTTATCTCCACACGCAGATCCGGGTCATCATCCAGTGCTTGCTGTAGCGTGACGGGATTGGCCGGATTGTTCGGGATCATTTTGGCCAAGCGATCAACCTGACCATAAGGCATTTGCAAAACGCGCCCCACATCGCGCACCGTATTTCGTGCCTGCAACTTACCGAATGTGATGATCTGTGCGACCTTATCGCGCCCGTACTTCTCCTGTACATACGCAATTACTTCATCACGACGATCCTGACAAAAATCAACATCGAAGTCCGGCATAGATACACGCTCAGGGTTCAAGAAACGCTCAAAAAGCAACCCTAAAGACAGCGGATCAAGGTCAGTAATTTTAAGTGACCAAGCCACAATAGAGCCCGCACCGGAGCCACGACCCGGCCCCACAGGAATATCATGCTCTTTCGCCCACTTGATAAAATCGGAACAAATCAGGAAATATCCTGGAAAGCCCATATCGACAATAATGCCAAGCTCAAACTCCAAACGCTCATAATATGGCCTAGTGAATTCGTCTCGCTCGGCTGCGCTCATCTCCTCGCCACGCTTTTTTTCTTCGGCAGGAATAACGAAATTCTCGATCCGCCAATCCAAACCTTCTCTGCCTTGCGCGCGCAATTCCTCAACCTCGCTGCGTCCACCTTCCGTATCAAAAGGAGGCAAAAGCGGCGCGACAGGCTCAAGCAAATAAGAGCATCTTTGCGCAATTTGAACTGTATTGTGAACCGCTTCCGGCACATCCGAAAACAGCTCGACCATCTCCGATTCAGACTTAAAATAATGCTCAGGCGTGACTTTGCGGCGATCATCCTCTGACACATAACGCCCCTCACTGATACAAAGCAGCGCATCATGCGCCTCATAGGCTTCGCGGTCAGGGAAATAACAATCATTTGTCGCAACCAATGGAATGCCATGCTTATAAGCGAGATCAATCAAGCGCTCTTCTACCGCCTCTTCCTGAGGCCAGCCATGCCTTTGTAGCTCTATATAGAGACGGTCACCGAAAATTTCCTGTAAAGACAACAGCTCGGCTTCCGCAGCCTCATCCTGTTTATGAAACAATAAATCATTTATATAGCCTTTCGGCCCGCCACTTAAACAAATCAAACCTTCCGAATGACGCGACAGCTCCTCATGGCTTACAACCGCCCGCGCATCAATGTCGCCGCCCATATAAGCATCACTGACAAGTTTCGATAGATTGCGAAAACCTGCTTCATTCTGTGCCAATAAAACAAGCTGATGCGCCTCATCTTTATAAAGCGCCTGAACGCCCATAATCGGCTGCACTCCGGATTTCGCGGCCTCAAGAGCAAATTCCATCGCACCGAACATATTCGAACTATCCGTAACCGCAACCGCAGGCATCCCCTCGCGCACGCAAATCTTCACAAGGTCCTTAACCTTGATCGCCCCTTCCGCCAGCGAATAGGCAGAATGCACATGCAAATGAATAAATTGGCTCATATAAACACACTAAACACCTACAAAGCGATATTCAAGAAACCGTTTAAACTCATAAAGAATTTATATGGAGCAATGCCAATTGCAATCCGTATGGAGGCCAACACCAACCAAGAAAAGAGGGGAGATATGAAAATTATAACAATATTCACATCTGGTAATACGATATAATAATTAAAGCGACAGTCGTGGCTTATGGCCACGGCATTGCCTAATCAAATGGCACAATTCGCCCGTTTTTAAGCTCCAAAGCGCGATCCATTCGATCAGCCAGATCAATATTATGTGTTGCAATCAACGCCCCGATCCCACGCTGCCGCGCCAAATCAAGCAGCATCTCGAAAACCCCTTCAGACGTATCAGGGTCAAGATTACCTGTCGGCTCGTCAGCGAGAAGCAAGATAGGGTCATTGATGAGCGCGCGCCCAATTGCAACACGCTGCTGCTCCCCGCCCGAAAGTTTTGCCGGACGGTGTGAAAGGCGCTTACCAAGCCCGAGATTTTCAAGAATACCAGCGGCCTTATCCTTTGCTTCACTGCGGTTCACACCAGCAATAATTTGTGGCAAAGCCACATTTTCAACCGCCGTAAATTCAGGCAATAAATGGTGAAATTGATATATAAATCCGATCTTAGAAAGGCGTGTTTGCGTGCGCTCCTTCTCACCCATTTTTGTTGTCGCCTTAGCATTAATCTTAATAACACCACTTGTCGGCTTATCAAGCAATCCCGCCAGTTGTAAGAGGGTCGACTTCCCTGAACCTGACTGCCCGACCAAAGCCACAAGCTCACCTGCATCAACCTTAAGCGAAAGATTCTGGAAGATCGTCAAATTTTGCTCACCCTGAACAAAGGCCTTTTCAAGACCTTCAATTTTGAGCAACACATCCTGTTCTAAAGGGTCAATCATCATCTATCTCGTCAGCAAAAATATTGAAACACCGGCCATTAATATACCGACTAAATGCACGATTTTCATGGGTTCACCCAGGATCATCACTCCAAACAGCACAGCAATAACAACCGGCCCCATACGCACAATCGGCATCGCGATGCTAATCGGCCCGTTAGCGTTATACATATAGAATATAGCTACATGCGCAACCGTAATGCTGGCACCGACCGCGGCCGCTAATCCCCAAGCCTTTAAACTTAGGTTCGAGAAATCTGGAAGGCCGCGCTTTATTAAAAAATAACACGATGCAGTTAAAAACGCAGAAGCCGTAGAAATAAGTACAGCATAATCCCCATCGACATGCTTTCCCGTAAGCTTGGCAAAAATATGAATCCCCGCTGCGCCAATGACCACAATGCCTGCATAGATCAACCAACTCATTCGTAGCCCCTACTCATATCTGAGCGCCTCCACCGGGTCGAGGCGCGCAGCGCGCCAAGCCGGATAAAGGGTAGCAAGAATAGAAATTGTTAAAGCCATGATTACAACAGCTATAACCTCATGCCACTCCACCTCAGCTGGCAACTGCGAGAGGAAATAAATCTCGGCAGCAAACAGCTCGGTCCCCGTCAATCCTTCCAAAACTTGACGAATCGTTTCGATATTCAGCGCAAACGTAATTCCGAGCATAGCACCTACAAAAGTGCCCGCAACGCCAATGCTCGCGCCCGTCAACATGAAAATCCGCATCATATTACCGCGGCTCGCGCCAATCGTGCGCATAATCGCAATATCATGCCCCTTATCTTTCACGAGCATAATCATCGAGGAAATAATGTTAAACGCCGCCACGATAATGATCATGGTCAGGATCAGAAACATAACATTCCGCTCGACCTGCAACGCATTGTAAAAACTCTCATTCGTATCCCGCCAATCATATACACCTGCCCTACCCTCAATTTCACGCGCGACCATACTACGGATGCGTTGCAGCTGCTCAGGGTCTTTGAGGAAAATCTCAAGCGCGGTTACGGCGCCGGGCATCTGAAAGAATGTTTGCGCAGTCTCCAGGGGCATAAACACAAACCCGCTATTATATTCATACATTCCGACATCAAAAATCAGCGCTATTTTGTATTTGCGCTGGCGTGGCATTGAACCAAATGGCGTAGATTTCACCTGTGGCGACGTCAGCACGATATCATCACCTACATGGAGGCGCATTTTTTCGGCCAAAACCGTTCCTATTGCTACAGAATTACCCGAAAAATCATCCGCCGTTCCGGCCACGATACCATCACGCAAAGTCTCGCGATTCATAAAATCTTCCCAAGACATCCCACGCACTAAAACCCCTTGCGCCCCACCATTCTTCGAGACAAGCCCTTGGCTTTCCACCATCGGCGAAACCATCTCAATCCCGTCAATATAAATGACACGACTCTTAAGATAATCAAAATCGTATAGTGGCCCTTGTAAGGAATAGACATTCATGTGACCATTAAGCCCAAGGATACGCCCAAATAGCTCGGCACGAAAGCCGTTCATCACGCTCATCACGATAATCAGCGTCGCAACGCCCAGCATGATGCCCGCAAAAGAAAAAGCCGTAATCACACTCACAAAACCTTCGGCTTTCTTAGAGCGTAAATACCGCCAGGCAACCATTCTTTCAAAAGGTGAAATCATGCTAATACGCCTTCGCAATCAAAACCTTGCCCGCGTCATCAAATGGAAGGCAGCGCGGGGTCAAAGAATACTCTTTCATTACACGCTCATAGTCAGAGTCATTACGGACCACTGCATCTATTCGAACAAACCCAGGGTGCCCATCCTTAAACATTGCCTCAAGCTCCGCTAGACTAGAAACATCCTTGATCGCATCATCACGCTTGGCTTTAGCAGCCTGTAACATATCAGCCTGCATCTGATCCAAAGTCAGCTCAACACGGTTCAAAAACGCATCAAGACCCTCAGTTGACTTGCTCTCACGGCCCAAATCACGACGCACAGACGTGACTTCTCCATTCTCAGCCTCACGCCCTCCAATCTCGACACGCACAGAAATCCCCTTCTTAATCGCATCCCACATTTTATCAGACGTACGCATCTCGCGGCTATCAAGCAATACACGTATACCTTTTTCTTTCAAAGCATCTGCGGCTTTTTGCGCATACGTCATCACCTGCTCTTCATTATCATCCATAACCATTGGCAGGATAACAACCTGATGCGGCGCGACTTTTGGCGGCATAATCATACCGTCATCATCACCATGAACCATAATCATCCCGCCAATCATGCGGGTTGAAATCCCCCAACTGGTGGTGTGCGCAAGCTGCTCCGCACCATCACGCCCCTGAAACTTGATACCAATAGATTTGGAAAAATTCTGACCAAGATCATGTGATGTCCCCGCCTGGAGAGCCTTACCATCTTGCATCAGTGCCTCAATCGTGTAAGTCGCAACTGCACCGGGGAAGCGCTCATCCTCTGTCTTTTCTCCCGTAATCACAGGCAGTGCCAGATAATCCTCGGCAAAATGACGGTACGCCTCCAGCATTTTAAGAGAATCCTCTCGAGCCTCTTCCGCTGTCTCAAAAGCATTATGCCCTTCCTGCCATAAAAACTCAGATGTTCGTAAGAACATACGCGTACGCATTTCCCATCTCATGACATTACACCATTGGTTAAGCTTTAATGGCAAATCACGGTAGGATTGAATCCAGCGCGCCATGCTATCCCCGATAATCGTCTCCGATGTCGGACGGATTACATATGGCTCTTCCAGCTTCGCCGCTTCCGCCGGTTGCAACTTACCATCAGCGCCCTGCTCAAGGCGGTGATGGGTCACAACGGCACATTCTTTGGCAAAACCTTCCACATGCTCTGCCTCGCGAGAAATAAATTCTAGCGGGATCAACAACGGGAAATAAGCATTTTGCACACCATGCTCTTTGATCATACCGTCAAAAACACCCTGCATATTCTCCCACAGAGCAAAGCCATAGGGCTTAATAATCATGCACCCACGCACAGGTGAATTCTCGGCCATATCAGCGGCCTTGATCACCTGCTGATACCATTCGGGAAAATTTTCTTCACGCGTTGGCGTGATGGCTGTTCTTGGTTTTTTACCCATATCTTAATCCTGCGGATACTGCCCTTGCAGTACCTCTCCTTTTATGACTTCACTCCCTCCCCTAACTGGTGGAGCGGCTTTTTTCTTCACTATAGGGGGTGAACTTATGATATCGGACGCCGCCTGTCTATCAACTTGCACATCACTTTCACAAATTTCTTCGACTTTTTGGCTCACATCCTGCCCGTTATATTCAATACGCCCATCGGGGTAGATCGCTATGCTTGAAACCACGGGCTTAAGCTCAGTTCCGGCAGGGAGTACAAGACCATAGCGCTGCGCCAGATTTATCTCAATAGGAATAAGAATCGCACCAGGTGAAGCATTGAGCGGATTAATATCCGCCGGCACGTCATGATCCGGCTTAAAATTAACATCATCGCCAGCTTTATACCCAGCTTTATACATTGACAGCCGCTTGCAAAAGACCTCATTGGCTTGCGCCGGAAAGGCAAACAATAACAAGAATAAAAATACGCATAGCCTCATTCCACATCCTCTTTAGCCATATCTACCGCCAAATCATGAAAACTAATGACATTCATTTCAATTAATGCATATATGCCAAGCCAAATAACAACAGAAAGCACAGTGGTAAAGACAAATTTACGCCATAACTGTGGGTCATCGGGCTTGCCCGTCTCATCCCGCTTAAGAGAAAATGGCAACACGGTAAAAAGAGCTGTCCACCAGACGAGAAAAAAAACTGTAATACCGGAAACGAGACCCATGATTTACCATAAAAATTGACTTGTGTGTAATATAATATACCTAAACTCTAATAGAGCAAAGAGCAATGAAAACAATAGCCCTCAAGTAATGGACTGTAATAATGATAGTAAATGTCAGTATAAGGCGGCATCAAATGTAGACGGCTTCAACACCCTTACAGGTATATAAAAGAAGAATTAATATAAACCCAATGCAATTTAATAATATTGCATCTAAATTCTCTGAATCTCTTTCAGAATCAGGCGATGCGCACAAGAAGTTACCCCCCAATATTGTAACTGTAACACCGGCTATGACAAAACATAGCCAGAATATTATAGCCAGCTTTAAATAATCAAACTTTCACAACATGCACATTTGTACTGGGTTTAATGCCCAGCACATGCTGACACAAACGGCGAATACCAATGCGTATTTCTTCGCTGACAAAATCCTCGTCTTTACGATTTTTAGAAGAAACCTCATCGAGCAAATCAAGTATTTCGTCATGGATTTGATCTTCGAATTTAAGCTCCTCTTCATGACTCTGATCAATAAGACCAATCGTATTGAACTGAGGGTCAGCCAACAAATCTCCACGATCATCCATTACAAGCGTCACGTGAATAGCCCCGGTATATTGCAACTTTCTACGCTCATGAATTGACCCATGCGAAGCAGGAATGACCCGCTTTTGATCCACCGCCAAAAGGTCAGTCGATATATGGTCAATAATTTCTGCCTTTTTCGGGGCAAGTTTAATTATGGCCCCATTAGAAGGTACGATAACATTCTTAACCTGACATTGGCGGGCAAAGGCTGCATGCGCATCCAGCTGCATACGTTCACCATGAACAGGCACAACAATCTCGGGCTTGATCCACTGGAACATCTGCGCAATTTCCTCACGACATGGGTGACCCGAAACATGAATTTTATTAGCCGTATCACGGGGCGTGATCACACTAATCCCGCCCGCACTCAAATTATTCTTCACATGATTAATGCTAATCTCATTGCCGGGAATGGCGCGGGCCGAGAAAATCACCGTATCACCGCGCTGCAGCTTAAAATTACGAAATTCCCCACGCGCAATTTTTGCAAGCGCTGCGCGGTATTCTCCTTGTGACCCAGTCAAAATGACCAGCAATTTATCATGCGGAATAGAATCTATATCACCCTCAGAAATAAAAGGCGGCAAACCGCTCATCATTCCTAAATCCGCAGCTGTCCCGATCATACGGTGAAGCGAGCGACCAATCACCGCAACACTCCGCCCACAAGCTTCAGCGGCCTTAACAATACTAATCACACGCCCAATATTAGATGAAAAGATAGTGACCGCAATGCGCCCTTTATGCTGACGAAACTCAGCCTCAAGCCCTATCTCAACATCACTTTCAGACCCAGAATACCCATCGACTTCCGCATTAGTCGAATCCCCGACATAGGCAAGTACACCTTTCTTGCCATAGCCGATCAATGTCTTGCTGTCTGTTGGCTCGTTCATAACAGGGGTCGGGTCAAGATTCCAATCCCCGCTATGCATTACACGACCATAAGGTGTTTCGATCATTAGAGCGCAGGCTTGCGGCACAGAATGGGTCACATGCACAAAATGAACCTTATATGCACCAATTTGCACCACATCACCTACATTAGCGACATTCACTTTAACGCGCTTATGACCTTGCTCTTCAAGCTTCTTTTCCAAAATAGCAGCCGTAAATGGCGATGCATAAAGCGGCGCTTTCATTCTATCCCACAAATGCGCAATCGCCCCGATATGATCTTCATGAGCATGCGTAATAATGGTACCGATGTGGGCTTCTTTATTATCATCGATGAAAGAAGGATCTGGCAAAAGCAGATCAATCCCCGGATAGCGTTCATCCGCAAAGCCAATACCGCAATCAATGGCCAACATCTCACCATCACAAACATACGTATTTAGATTTACGCCAAATTGCTCGCTTCCCCCAAGCGGTACAAAATACAGCCCCTTCTCTTCGAATATATTCTTACTCATCATTTAACTTTCATATTCTTAAAAATTTCATACAGCCCTTTAAGGGTCAGTTGTTCATCAACACTATCAATCGCAGCGATATTTTCGGAAAAAAGTCCTGCTAATCCGCCCGTAGCCAAAACATAAGGCTTATCACCTAACTCTTTTTCTATGCGCTCAAGAACACCATCGATCATACTCACATAGCCCCAGAAAAGTCCGGATTTCATCGCTTGAACAGTCGTTTTCCCAATTACGCGATCAACTTTTTCTATATTCACCTTGGGCAATTTTGACGCGGCGCTATGAAGTGCATTCAGCGATAAATTAACACCTGGCGCAATAACACCGCCGATATACGCACCCTCCGCGTCCACTACATCAAATGTAGTCGCTGTTCCAAAATCAATAACAACCGCAGGCATTGAATACTCAGCAACAACAGCCATCGCATTGACCAAACGATCCGCCCCTACATCTTCGGGACGTTCAAGGTCTATTCTAACATCAACCATATCCTTTGTGACATAAGTAGGCTCACACCCTAGTTGCTTAGAGCAAAATCGTCCGAGCGAGAACTCGGTTTCAGGCACGACCGAGCTGATAATAACATCCGAAATAGACGCTAAACTCACACCTGAAAGCTCGAACATACGACTTAAGAAAACCGCATACTCATCACTACTGCGCGCTGGTTCAGTTCTTAGACGCCAATTATTAACCAGCTGCTCAGCATCATAAACGGCAAACACCGTATTCGTATTTCCGACATCAATCGCCAGTAACATCAGCGTTTTCAACTCCTAAAAAAACATCTCCAGACGTGATGGTTTTGAACCCTTCTTCACCTAAACACAAGCTTAAATTACCAAAAGCGTCAATATCCCTATACCGCCCGCTAATTATTTGCCCGCCCAATTTAACGCTCATCTCATCACCAACTTTATGCGCGGCCTCTTTCCATTGATCTAAAACGAGCTGTGCCTCGCCGCTCTTATATAGCGCATATAACGCGGCAACCTCGTTCAAAAAAGCATCTCTAAAATCATTGGGATCTATTTTACCATCAGCATATGAGGCAAAATTGGATGCAATATCAATCGGCGATGAATTGAGATTTACGCCGATCCCAACATAAAGCCTATCAATCACACCGCCCCTTAAAAGCTCGCTTTCAATTAAAATGCCCGCACATTTACGCCCATCCAAAAGCAAATCATTAGGCCATTTTAGCATTAATAGCGCGTTATCAACATACTTAGCAGCCGTGCGATAGCACGCGAGACCACACATGAGAGATAAAACACCAATATCTTCAACCCTACCCATGGGGGTTAGCATAAATGATAAAGCAAGATTACCTTCGGCTGAAAACCAACTCCTGCCGTGACGCCCCCGACCGTTTTCTTGACGAAGGGCTTGAATGCCCTTACCTTCAGCAATATCCGCTAATGATTTTAAGTGATCTTGTGTGCTTGAAGTGGATGAGACAATCTCAATATCCCAGTTCACTGATACACCCTATTCCGTGAATAGCGCGGATGCAGCATTTACCGAGTTTTCAACAAATACAGCTGGCTTAAATATAAAGGCCACCGCGAAAAGAACACTCACGAATAAAATTATTCTTCGTGCCAAAGGAATACCACCATCAAATGCATCGGCTGCCTCGTCAAAGAACATAACCTTAACAATTTTCAAATAATAAAAGGCAGCAACAACGGACGTCACAACACCAACAGTAGCCAGAATGTAATACCCCTGATCAACAGCGGCATTAAACACCAGCAGCTTACCAAAGAACCCGGCCATTGGAGGAATACCGGCCATTGAAAACATTAAGATCAACATAGCATAGGCCATTGCAGGAGCCGTTTTCGACAATCCGGCCAAATCTTCGATTTTTGTGAAGGCCCTACCACCGCGACGCATTGAAATCAAAATCGCAAATACACCGGCTGTAGCGATCATATATATGAACATATACAGCACAACAGAGCCAGCGCCTTCAGGTGTCGCAGCAACCAAGCCAATCAACGCATAACCAATATTTGCAATAGAGCCATAGGCGAGTAGTCGCTTAATATCAGTTTGTACAAGTGCGGCAAAAGCACCAACAATCATTGAAAGCAGTGATAGGAAATAAATAATTTGAATCCACTGCTCAGTGGCCGCGTCAAACGGTACGAACAGCAAACGCATAAGTAACCCAATCGCCGCAAGCTTAGGTACCATGGCAAAAAATGCAGTGACCGAACTAGGCGCACCTTCATAAACATCGGGCGTCCACATATGAAATGGCGCGGCAGAAATCTTAAACGCAAGACCGGCAAGAATGAACACCATCCCGAAGGTGATACCGACAGGAATGCTCTCCATTCCGTCTAATGCATTACCGAGCATTGAGTAATCAAGAGTTCCAGAAAAACCATAAATGAGTGAAATTCCGAACAGTAGCAGCCCAGAAGATAGCGCTCCCAGTAGGAAGTACTTTATCCCTGCTTCTGCACTCTTACGGGAGTTGCGATAAAACGCCGCCAGCACATACAGGCTCAAAGATTGCAGCTCAAGCCCCATATATAAAGTTAGAAAGTTGTTTGCGGAAACCATAATCATCATGCCCAAACCAGCAAAAAGAATAAGGATAGGGTATTCAAACCTCTCCATACCCTCTTGCTTTATAAAGCGCACTGATAATGCAATCGAGATAATAAGCCCAAGCAAAATCATAAGCTTTAAAAGCCCTGCAAACTTATCAAATGTAAACATACCGCTCATGACAAATGTCTGCTGCCAGTCCAGGCCCATCAGCAAGAGCGCAGCAATACCAAGACCGGCCGCCGCAGCCCATGAAACAACCCGCGTTGAATCATTGCCGTTAAACACACCAACAATTAGCAGCCCCATGGCGATGATAGCCATAAAGATTTCAGGGATTAGAGGAATTAAATTGAAATCCAGCATCTCTATTCTTGTCCTATATTCTCGGCATCATGTATTTGCCCATTTAATTTGTCATTATATTCCGCAATAAGTCTTTCAACGGATGGGCTAATTTTATTCATGACCTGATTTGGAAACACCCCAAACCACAAAACCATCGCAACGAGCGGGATGAGCAACCACATCTCTCTGCTATTTAAATCAGGCATAGAAAGCGCGTCATGGTGCTCTCGGGGGCCAAATACAACACGGCGATAAAGCATGAGCATATATGCAGCGCCGAGAATAACACCCGTAGCAGCCAATGCCGCAATCAATGTATTGCTCTGAAACGCACCTAGCAGGACAAGAAACTCACCAACGAAACCGGATGTACCCGGCAAACCGACAGAGCCAAGCATTAGAATCATAAAGACAGTCGCATATTTCGGCATATTCTGGACAATTCCACCATAACGTGAAATTTCACGCGTATGAAGACGGTCATAAACCACACCAACACAAAGGAACAATGCACCAGAAATAATACCGTGGCTCAGCATTTGAAAGATCGCCCCTTCAACACCTTGCTGAGTAATCGTGAAAATACCAAGCGTTACAAAGCCCATATGCGCCACAGATGAATAAGCAATAAGCTTCTTCATATCATCCTGCACAAGCGCAATCAGCGATGTATAGATAATGGCAATCACGCTCAAAATATAGACAAAATCCGTAAAATAAGCCGTCGCATCAGGCAGCATAGGAATTGAAAAACGTAAAAAACCATAGCCCCCCATCTTCAACAAAACCCCTGCAAGAATAACCGATCCCGCGGTCGGCGCTTCAACATGCGCATCAGGAAGCCACGTATGTACCGGCCACATCGGCATCTTTACGGCAAAGCTGGCAAAGAATGCAATCCACAGCCATTTCTGCACATCAAATGGCAGATCAGCCTGCATGAGAAGCGGGATATCTGTTGTGCCTGTCATCGCATACAGCACAAGCAAGCCGACGAGCATAAGAACCGATCCCAACAATGTGAAGAGAAAGAACTTATAGGAAGAATAAACCCTGCGCGGCCCACCCCACACACCGATAATCAAGAACATCGGGATGAGAACACCTTCAAAGAACACATAGAATAGCACAGCATCCAGCGCGCAGAATGTACCAATCATAAAGGTCTCTAGCACCAAAAATGCGATCATAAATTCCTTAACGCGCACCTTGATCGCATCCCAAGAGGACAGAATACAAACAGGCGTCAGGAATGTCGCAAGCAAGATGAAGAAAATGGAAATACCATCAACGCCAAGGTGATAGTTAATTCCGAAAGGCTTGAGCCAGCTGCTTTGAACCTCAAACTGAAAACCCGCATCCGAGCTGTCAAAATTCTGGAACATAAACAATGAGAAGGCGAATGTGAATAGCGAGGTGTATAGAGCCACAAGCTTGGAGTTACGCGCGGCAATCTCGCCGTCCCCGCGTATCACCAGCATAATGACCAACGCGCCCGCCAAAGGCAGGAATGTCACAAAATTCAATAATGGAAAGTCCAGCATATCCATAACTTACTCTACCCCGCCGACTTTAGGCATCTCAATTCCGAAATCAAAACCTTTAAATACAAACCACGACAATATAGCGACAACAGCAATGACCATGACAAAGGCATACTGATAAACAAATCCGCTCTGAAAACGTCCTATTGAAGATCCGGCTTTGGATGAAATTCGAGCAATACCATCAGGGCCATAACGATCAATGATACCCTGATCACCCTTTCTCCAGAATAAAACACCGAGCATCAGTGACGTGCGCACGAATAAGGCATTGTATATTTCGTCAAAGAACCATTTGCGGAAGAACAGCGTATGAATTGGTCTAAAGATAGATTTCACAAATGCGGGCAAGCCCGTCACGAACATATAAGCGATATATGCTAGAATAATACCGGACACTCCAGCAGCCAGTGGCGTATACTTTACCCACTTAGGCACATTATGAGCTGCTTCGACTGTATCATTTTCGGGAAGCACAACGATTGACTCCTTCCAGAAAACCTCTTTTGAAAGTGATGGGTGATCCATGTTAACAGCATAGGCTAAAGTTTCGTGCGACTCTTCACTTGTTTCAGAGTGATCAACATCTTCATGCACACCGTGCGCCTCATCATGTTCCGCAACGACCGCATGATCATCACCATGATGTGAGGATGATCCTACAAACCCCTGATAGAACACCTTACCCGCAAATAATGCACCGCATGCAAGCACAACGAGAGGTAAAATCATGACAGCCGGACTTTCATGAACATGGCTCATGACACTGTTACTCGCACGCGGCTTACCATGGAATGTCATGATAATGAGGCGCCAGCTGTAAAACGCCGTCATAAACGCCGCGGCAATACCCATCCAATATGCAAAATGTCCAAAATTCGTGCCATCCGCCCATGCGGCTTCAAGCACAATATCTTTTGAAAAATATCCGGCAAATGGCGGTATACCAGCCAGAGCCAAAGATCCAATCCACATCATTACATAAGTGACAGGGATTTTCTTCCAGATACCACCCATCTTGCGCATATCCTGCTCGTCGCTCATTGCGTGAATAACAGAACCTGCCCCTAAGAAAAGCAAAGCTTTAAAGAATGCATGCGTAACAAGGTGAAACATCGCCGCGCCATATGCCGAAACCCCAAGCGCAAAGAACATATATCCAAGCTGAGACATGGTAGAATACGCAATCACGCGCTTGATATCGAACTGCGTCATACCAATCGTCGCCGCCACAAATGCCGTACACGCCCCGACAATCGTAACAACCATCAACGCATCAGGCGCATATTCAAATAAAGGCGACATACGCGCAACTAAGAACACACCAGCCGTAACCATAGTCGCCGCGTGAATAAGCGCGGAAACTGGCGTTGGCCCTTCCATCGCGTCGGGGAGCCATGTATGCAGTCCCAATTGCGCCGACTTACCGATAGCGCCAACAAATAAGAGCATACAAATAGCTGTCATCGCATGCACTTCATAGCCGAACAAAGTAAAATAGCTCTCGGCCATCTCCGAAGCACGCTCGAAAATCACCTGAAATTCGATTGAACCAAAAACGATATAAATCGCCATCATACCGAGCGCAAGCCCGAAGTCTCCAACACGGTTAACAACAAAAGCCTTTTGGGCGGCGGCATTCGCGCTCTTTTTCTGATTCCAAAACCCGATCAAAAGATACGAGGCCAGACCGACCCCCTCCCAACCAAAGAAGAGCTGAAGCAAGTTATCGGCGGTCACCAGCATTAACATCGCAAATGTGAACAGCCCTAGATAGGACATAAAGCGCCCACGATGCTTATCATGGCTCATATAACCAACCGAATACACATGTACACAGGCCGAAACGATATTGATAACACACATCATGACCACTGAGAGCTGATCAATACGCAGTGCCCAACTAACAGTAAAATCACCGGAAACAACCCAAGGCGCAAGAACCGTGACATAGGCATCTTGCCCCATGATCACATCCATAAACAAAGCCACAGATACGATTGCCGCAATAATCACACACGCGCATGTCACAAATTGACAGCCCTTATGCCCTAATTTTTCACCGAATAGCCCGGCAATCACAAATCCCAAAAGAGGAAGAAATACAGCTAATAATTCCACTTTATTATCCCTTCATCTCCGAAATATCATCAACGGCAATAGAGCCCCGATTACGGAAGAAAACAACTAAAATAGCAAGACCAATCGCCGCTTCAGCAGCCGCGACAGTCAAAATAAACAATGTAAAAATTTGCCCCGTCAGATCGTTCAAATATGATGAAAAGGCCACAAAATTGATATTTACAGCCAAAAGCATAAGCTCGACCGACATCAAAATAACAATCACATTCTTACGGTTCAAAAACATTCCGAACACGCCAATAGTAAAGAGCAGCGCCGCAAGAACCAGATAATGCGTTAAAGTAATATCCATGCTTAAAACCCTCCTGTGCCGCTTGTGACTTTACGAATCTCCATCGCATCCTCAACCTTACGACGATGTTGCTCGGCCACAGACTGCTTACGCACACCGGGGCGTGTTCTGTGCGTCAAAACAATCGCTCCGATCATTGCGACAAAGAGAATCAGTCCGGCGATCTGGAAAGGAAGGAAAAACTGCGTATATATAACGCGCCCGATACTCTCGGTATTTCCTATTTCCGCACTCGCTTGCGCTGCAACGCGCTCCATCGCCTCTGGCGAGATCACCCATGATCCATAAACCATGCCAAGCTCGACCAGCAAAACGATAGCAATCAACAGCCCGACCGGAACATACTGCATCGCTCCCTTACGCAAATCTGCAAAGGATATATCCAGCATCATCACGACAAAAAGGAACAACACGGCCACCGCGCCGACATAGACGATAACCATGATCATCGCGACAAATTCCGCCCCGAGCAGAACAAAAAGCCCTGCCGAGTTAAAGAACCCGAGGATTAGAAACAATACGGAATGCACAGGGTTTCGCGCAGTAATAACCATCAACGCGCTTACAACCAAAATGCCAGCAAAAAGATAAAAGGCGAGTGCCTGAACTATCATAGGAATATCTCTTCTTTTTTAAAATGTTCTAATCCTTTCAAGCCTTAATCGCAAGCCCCTAGAGCAAAAAGAAACACACTTTAATTTGTATAAGCTTATTAACGTGTTTTTTAGGTCACAAATCTAGTAAAGAATTGATTTTTTAAAAGCTTTAGGCACTATGTCAGAGAATTATATTACTTAGTATCCAAGGCTTACCCATATGAAGAAAATCCTCTTAACCACGGCCGCCTTTGCCATCCTTACCCCCCTTTCTGCGAATGGGCAAAACATACATGAAGGCACTGGCCACCTCATGCTCTCGCTTGGTTATTACGATGTTCTTGATGATCAAGACGGCTTAGATATTCGCGCCGAATATCGCCCAAATAGTGTTGTATTCATTGATAATCTTCGCCCATTTGTCGGCGTTGAAGCCACGGCTCAAGGCTCACTATGGGCGGGAGGCGGCCTGATTTACGACCTCCCGTTCGGTACAAATCAAAACTGGCATTTCAGCCCGAGCTTCGGCGCTGGCCTATATACACATGGCGGCGATGATCTAGATCTTGATTATCCAATCCAATTCCGCACACAGCTTGAAGTCTCTTACGAGTTTAAAGACGAAAGCCGCTTAGGGGTGTCCTTCAGCCATATGTCGAATGCCGGTCTAGGTGATCACAACCCAGGCACTGAGGTCATCGGCTTACAATATAGCATTCCTATAGATCGTATATTCTAAACCCGAAAAATTTTCCAAAAAATAAGGCCGGAACATCCGGCCTTCTTGTTACGCATCATTATTTAATTAGCGATAAGGCGCATCGGCCGCAATGTTCGCCGCAAGCTGCGCCTCCCATCGATCACCGTTATCAAGAAGCTTCTCTTTGTTATAAAATAATTCCTCACGCGTCTCCGTCGCAAATTCGAAATTAGGCCCTTCAACAATTGCATCAACGGGGCAAGCCTCCTGACATAACCCACAATAAATGCATTTAGTCATATCAATGTCATAGCGCGTTGTACGGCGACTGCCATCCTCGCGCTCCTCAGCATCAATCGTAATCGCAAGTGCGGGGCAAATCGCCTCACAAAGCTTACAGGCAATGCAGCGCTCCTCACCATTCGGATAACGGCGCAAAGCATGCTCCCCACGAAAACGGGGGCTAATCGGCCCCTTTTCGTAAGGATAGTTAATCGTTACACGCGGCACGAAAAACATATATTTCAAGGTTAACAAAAACCCCTTAACAATTTCGGTTAGGAAAAAACTACGCGCCAATGCATCCATGATTAAAAACTTTCATCCTTGAAAATACTCTCTACACTCGCAGCCAGACACTCATTTGTCAAACCCGACATTGTTCTTTTCAGCAATTTCATATCATCTTTCATAAGCTTATAACGCCCGGGCGCATCCGCAATCTTATCAAAGCTTTTGCTTTGCTTACATGAATGACTCGCCACAACTTTGCCCTTGGCAATATCATACACGTCAGTTTTAGCATTCAGATAAAAATTATAACGCTCGCGTGTTTTCGGATGCGGTACTGCATCCCACTCTAAAATTTCCGTATTAATAATATAGCCAGAGTTAAGCCCTTTGGATTTGGCGCTAGCAGAAAAAGACTTCCCGCTTTTAATCTTCGTAATTTTCAAAGATTTATACTGATCCTGAATTTTACCCGCAATCTCATTTTCAATGGAAGGGGCAGGATTCCTCAAGTGAATGGTTTCGGGTTTTTCATTAACCTGATCCCCAAATTTAAATAGATTATTCAGCGCCTCATGCCCCGACATAAATGTCTCAAGCGACGGCGCATCCTCGGTTAAAATCAAAATTGCGCTTTTAGATTCCGGCTTTTTGACAGGGGTCGGCACATCTTTATGCGAAGGCGCGAAGCTACATGCACCAAGAAGCAATACCGATAAAATTAACGGGCGAGATAAATGTCCCACGTAAAACCTCATATCATAAATTTAAGAAGGCAACGCATCAAAACTAAGCAGAATGAAAGCAGTCATAACGACCCACACCAACGTCAGTGGAAGGAAAACTTTCCACCCCAAACGCATAAGCTGGTCATAGCGGAAGCGCGGCAAGGTCGCACGGCTCCAAAGGAAGAAGAACATGACGAGTGCTGTTTTCATCGCAAACCAGACAATTCCGGGCACAAAGTCAAGAAACTCCATACCAAATGGCGGCAACCACCCACCAAGGAACAATGTCGTTGTCATCGCGCTCATAAGTATCATCGCGCTATACTCACCAAGGAAGAACAGCGCGAACGCCATCGCGGAATATTCAACCATAAACCCGCCCGTAATCTCTGATTCGCCTTCAGGCAAGTCAAAAGGTGCACGGTTTGTTTCAGCCAAAATAGAAATCAAGAACACGATGAACATCGGAAACAGCAAAGCCTGCATCCACAATGGGCGCGGCGCCAATACTATTTCCTGCAAATTCAAGCTGCCTGTACACAAAATCACGCATACGATGATCAAGCCCATAGACACTTCATAGGACACCATTTGTGATGCCGAACGTAAGCCGCCCAAAAACGCATAGCGCGAATTCGAAGCCCAACCGGCCATTATCACACCGTAAACCGTCATAGAGCTCACAGCGAAAAGATATAAAATACCGACATTAATATTCGACAGAACCCAGCCCTTATCAAAGGGAATCACCACCCACGCACACAGCGAGAGCGCAAACAGCATCATCGGCGCCAGCAAAAAAACCACGCGATGCGCGCCAGAGGGGATAATCGTTTCTTTGGAAAATAACTTCAAACCATCGGCAATCGGCTGCAACAGGCCAAACGGTCCGACCGTCATAGGCCCTTGTCTACGCTGCATACCGCCTAAAACCTTACGCTCGGCGTAGGTATAATAAGCAACAGCCAGAAGCACACCAACAATAATAAGGAGCGAATATAGCAGCGTCCACGCTGTCCATATCCCGTAATCCTGCCACAAAGCCATCCAGTCCATAGTCATAGTCCTTGAAGTAAATCCAAGGGTTAAACTACCGTCATAAGACGCGCAAGTCTACCGCGTTTTTCGCCAAAATTTGTTTTCGCGGCAGGCATTTATATTAGCGCCATCTAATGCATATGACTCAGGGCTATCAATCTCTTTATTGATTTTCATGGCCTCACGCTGAGCGTAATCTTTGATATAAAGCTTTACGGCATCTTCAATCGCCGCGCCCATAAGCTCGAATTGTTTTTGCACCATTCCCCGACTTACTGGTTTTCGTTCGAAGTAACGAATCATCTCTGGCAAATCATTCTTCAGCTGATCCATATATCTTTGAAAGCTCTCTTCATTGGCTTTGTGGTGGCGCATTTCATGATTAAACACCACATCATGAATACAGCCCCCCCCTTTAAGCTCCTTAGGAATCCTTATCAATGTCCTGTAAATAATCGAAATCCTCAAATCTTTAAAAAACGGACAATAATTTATGCCATAACGATCATGTGCTTTTGCAAGAAATTGGTAGCTGAAACTTGAGGCCATTCCACCCTGTGCATACCCCAGTGTTGTATGCTCGCGCGTGGACCAAAGTGCCTCCATACCCTTTGCACTCAAATAAGAGTCATGATTCGTCTCGGCATGAATTTGCTTAACACTGCGATCATAGAGAATGTAAGGTTTGGCAATCTGAAAATCGAGTTCTATAGCAGGCGTAATAGAGTGCTTGATAGCCTGGCATTCCTCGCGCGCACCGGCATAGGCCTGCGCCGCTATCATGCTAAAGCATATAGAAACCACCAATAATCGAAAAGCAAACACTCAAGCCCCCGTCAATACGAGTACAAAGTGTAAAGAAAAAGTCTTAAGTGATTATAAACCCGCGTCTTTTACTGCGATGGATATAGCGCCTGGTGACAAAGAATCGACCTGCCCCTATGCTATTATTATGCCGCCTTGTCTTTATCATTAATAAATTGCGCGATATCGGGTTTGAAGTAATCAGGGCCCTTAAGTATTTTACCATCTTCAGGGCGAACAACCGGCTTACCGTCCGCGCCAAGCTTACTCATATTCGAGCGCTGAACCTCTTCAAAAGCTGGCATTTTCACATCCTGCAACCCAAATGACAAATAAGCCCCATCCAAAACATATTGAAGGTCAGTCAACGCATCGAGAACTTCAACCATATCTCCGGCGGCCAAAGCCTCTTTCAACTCTTCCAACTCTTCAGCCAGCAAATTGATCCGGAGCGCATTCGTTTTTTCATCAGAAATATCAGGAGAACCCTTTACAGGCAGCCCATATGTCTCGTGAAAAATTTGCACCATATCTAAAGTCGTCTTGGTCATTATTCTGCGGCCTCCATTATGTCTTCATCCTTACCGAACGCGTCCGAGCATTTCAGCATAGTACTCGAAGCGCGGGTAATCGCATTTGCGCGGAAATAATCAAAAGTAGGCGATGTAAATTCAACCTTACCCAGCTTACCTTTTGTACCGAACGCACTCCATTCTGAAGCCTTAATCTGATCACCATAACCGAAATGTGGAAATTCGCTCATCATACGTTCGTAAAGCTGCACTTGTGTATCATAAGGCAATGTCTGCCCAAGCTTTTCCGAAAGCGCACGAAGAATTTTCCAATCCTCTTTCGCCTCTCCCGGAGGGCTTGCCGCACGGCGCGCATATTGTACGCGCCCTTCCGTATTAATATAAAGCCCGTCTTTTTCAGAGTAAGCACAGCCCGGCAAGACAACATCCGCCCTTGCCGCGCCAGCATCACCATGGTGCCCTTGATAGATTGTAAAACACTGCCAACCCACTTGGCTACGCGCCTCAAACTCATCCGCGCCAATCATGTAAAGCGCCTTAATAGACCCATCACGCGTACCGACCAAAATTTCGGTAAAGTCTTTACCGCCGTCCTGTGGCACAAAGCCCGCTTCCAATGCACCAACACGAGATGCCGCGCGATGCAAAACGTTAAAGCCATTCCAACCGTCTTTGACAATGCCCAAATCCTGCGCCAGCTCATATAGACGGTTGTGAATCGCCTCGCCATCCGCGCTTTCAAAAACGCCGCTACCAATAATCCACATTGGCTTTTCCGCCTTCATGGATTTTTTGTGATCCTTAACCATCTTCTCCAAGGCAGCCAAATCGCTCCCCACATAAGTGTAAGGGTAGGTTAAATCAGCTTCCTCGCCTACCAAGCCAACAGGCACTTGGCGCTCATATTGCGCCTTGCGTATACGGGCATTAATCATTGTCGCTTCACGGCGCGGATTACAGCCGATAATCATAATCGCATCAGCCTCGTCAATACCGGCAATTGTTGAGTTGAAAAGATATCCGGCGCGCTTTGATACATCAAATCTCGCCCCATCCGTACGGCAATCCATGTTCGGCGAGCCAAGCTTGCCAAGCAAATCCTTAAAGGCAACAATCGATTCAACTTCGACCAAATCACCGACAAGCCCTGCGATCTCATCACCTTTTAAAGGCGCCAACTTCTCAGCGATCAGGGCAAAAGCTTCATCCCAGCTCGCTTCCTTCAACTTGCCGCTATCCGCATCCTTAATCCAAGGGCGATCCAAGCGCCCACGCGCCAAGCCATCATAGGAAAAGCGAGTGATATCTGAAATCCACTCTTCATTTACCTCTTCATTCAGGCGTGGCAGAACGCGCATAACCTCGCGCCCCTTTACATCCATACGAATGTTAGAGCCAACAGCGTCAATCACATCAACCGTCTCTGTCTTACGCAGCTCCCATGAACGCGCCTTAAACGCATAGGGCTTGGAGGTCAGTGCGCCCACGGGGCAAATATCAATCAGATTGCCGGATAATTCCGTCTGCACAAGCTGGTCGATAAAGGTACCAATCTCCGCATCTTCACCGCGATTGAGCTGCCCCAGAACGGGCGTACCCGCAATTTCCTCTGCAAAGCGCACGCAGCGCGTACAATTAATACAGCGCGTCATCACCGTCTT